>CP031964.1:0-304815 GCA_003443635.1 Flavobacteriaceae bacterium
TCATACCAATTATCTACATAAGGGATTTGATAAATTAAATTGGGTATAGAGTAAAATTTAAAAAAACAAATTGTTTTATATCCTTTTTCTATTAAATCTAATGAAATAAATAATTCATTAGTTATAAAAATCAATTCAAAATTTACTTTTTCAATACTTTCATTAAAATAAATTGTTCCAAATAAAGCATTTAAAAATATATCCATATCGCTGTAATCCACAAAAAAACCAATAACCTTTTCATCATCAATTTTTTCAGGTAAAATTTTTTTTTGTAAATCTGAATTTAATTTACCTATTATCTTTAGCATATTAATTGTCTTTATTTAGTTTTTCTATAAATTCTTCTATCTTTTTAACTCTTCTTTTTGAGCTATATCTGTAGCTTTTTTATAAAAAGTATTTATTTGACCTTGAGTTAGTTCCTTAGTCTCTTTCAAAATAGTATTAATGTTTTGCATGCTCACACCTGAAGGAACTTCAATTCCCATCTCCTTAAAAATAGCTTTTGCTTGAGAAAGAGTAATTGAAGCCGTTCTTTCAAAAAACAATGATGGTTTAATATTAAGTACTACTTCTTTTTCCATTTCTGCCAAACGATTTGAAGGTAATATAGGAATATCTTTTAATGCTTTAATATCTCCTAATAATAAGATAGCTTTACCTTTTGCCTTGTTCAATTCAGAAAAAATCGTTGCTTTTAAAGGATCAGTACTTGTAAAAGTCGCAGAATGTTTTATAGCTGTTGCCCCGCCTTGGAACCCTTTGGTTGTCCCTCTAAACAAATATTTCAGAGGCCGTGCTACATCATCAAAATTTCCAGGATAATCATTTAACGGATCGGGGTCAATCAAACTTGCTGTTAATCCTGCTACTCCAACTGCAGTTTGTTGATTTATAGGGTTTGATGCTATCGCTGCAAGTTTATAAAATCCATAGGCAAGTTCCCCAGAAGCATATGCTTCATAAGCAATACCTCCTGTAATAATTGTAAGAACAATAAGCCCTCCGATTTTTACGTTTTCTGCTTGCCTTAAATCCTCTTCAGAAAGCAAAGACCAATCTAATACAACATTATGATGACATTCTACACAAGGTATTGTTGGTTCATTAGAAGTTTTTAATTTTGGAGTTGAACTTTCATTTGTGTCTGGAATTGGTATATACTCTTCTAAACCATCTAAATCAATTGCTAAAATAGGCTTGTTACCTGCAAACTGATAAGGCGTATACCATGGAAAAGTAGATGAAAGTGGGTCTATGCTTAAAAACTTCCCTAATCTTGCATCATAAATTCTAAATCCATAATCATACTGTAAACCTTCTCCTTTAATTTCATCATCTTTTTCTTTACCATTAAACCCATAGCGATAGTTATCGGTGCTTCCATGGCGATTAGGCAGTAGCATCCCAAATGGATAGTAATCATTAAAAGAAAGAACGTCGGGCATAAAGATAGCTAAATTTTCTTCACTTCCGCTTCCACCTGATTGTGCATCGGTAACATCTTCAATAATAACATTATCTACATAATAAGTTCCTGAAGAAAATAAAAACCCACTACTTGGTGTACTTACAATAACATTATAATCACCTGTTTGGTTAGCTGTAAATGTATGTGTAAATGTGCCACTAGTAGCTATCGCTTGGTTTAAGTTGACTCCCGATCCGGAAATTCTAAATTCTAAACTCGTGTTAAATGTACTTCTATCTACATCTAAAGTTACAGTATAGGTACGTCCAGCTGTAAGTGCATAATCTCCTATTCCTCCTACAGGTCCAATAAATGGTCTTACCGATAAACGTCCTCCACTACGATTTAAGGACGAAAATCCTGAACCATACTCACTCCATGGGTTTATTGTGGTCTCAAAATCGCTAGTAAATACTACTACTCCAGGAGCATCGCTACTCCCATTATCCATTATTTTGCGATCTGAAACTACCTCCAGTACATTACCTAAATGATTACTCAACTCAAAACGTTTGTCTCCTACCGTTCTGTTATAAATATTATTTGCTACAGCGGGAGCTCCATCTCCAGAAGACGGAATTGATATGTTTTTTTGCTCTATACCTAATCTTGAGCTACCGTAAATATGATGTTCTTTTAAAGTTACAGAAGGTTGCCCTCCTAGTCCAAATATATCGGCCGTTGTATTATAAACTGCCATAACATTACCTTGGGCATCTCTTACATATACTGTAGTAGTTGCATTAAAGCTATCTTCATCAGATACCGTTTTTGCAATACGATTTCCTAAACCGTCATAATGAAATTGTATAGTTGTATTATTAAAACCAAAATTACCAGCTTTAACAATATTATCTACTTTGCCATCTACACGCCAAGTAATATTTAACGCTTCTCTATCATCAGATATTAATTGTCCTATCTCATCATAGGTGTAATTACCATTATTTTGATCGATTAAATCGTTATATAATGCTTGTGAAATTGTTTCATCAACATGATCTAACTGATTTGTTTTTTCTTGCAATCCCGTTTGTGGATTTAGTTTTGTTTTATAACTATAGGTTAGATTATCTATAGTTTGCAAAGTACTATTTGTTAAAGCTTGTCGAGACAGATCATTAAGATTTCCGTTTCTATCATAACTATAATTACCTGAATAATTATTTGTATTTGCACCTTCGCTTATATCATAACCATTCATGCTTTTAATGCGGTTGAGTTGGTCGTATTCGTAGTGATTAAGTTGTGTTCCTAAAACCGTTTCGTTATGATCTGTTAAAGCTGTAGCCATTTGCTTAATATTACCATTGTACAGGTTTTTAATATTTTGTGGTCCTGTGCTACTATTTACAAAAGCATTGATACTTCCTATTGGTTGGTAATCTTCATCATTATACGTTAACGCATATCCATAAGCATCTTGAGCAACATTACCATTTACAGCGCCATCACCTCCAAGGTCATTTGCTTCGCCTATTTGATCAGAATTCACACCTTTTAACCAGCCTTGAATGGTATAGGCATAATCCATACCTTGTACTTTTTTATCTCCAAGCTCCATACGTGCCATTGGGCCATGAGCATAGTAATCATAACTACTATCGGTTTCCCAGATCACACCATCTGAAGAGGTCTCTACTTGTACAATCCTGTTATCGGCATCATAATTATATTTATGAATAAACTGATCGATCTTTCCTTTTTGATAATATACTTTATTTACATTCCCGCTAATAAGGTCATACTCATACTGAATTCTTTTGATTCCATCATATAGTGATGTTGTAAAATCTTCATCAATCGGATCAACAAATGATACTCGATGGTGTTGTACGAACTCATTTACATTACCATGGATATCATAATTATAATACATGGCATTATCAAAATCTATTTGATTGGTGGATGTTGTAACATTATTGTAATAATATACAGCTGTAACTCGATTTCTGGAATTTGTTAATGTAAGATCGTCCAGAGATTGTACAGTTTCAAATATACTTACTGCATTAGTAACTGGATCTGTATAACGTGTTCGTGTAACCTCTTGCTGGTTACTAGATATACTTTGAGGGAACGGTGTAGAACCATCATCTGTAAAGCCATTAGTATTTACAACTAATCCTGTGGTGGTATTAACGAGTTTCCCTGTGGTGGTATTAATTGCTATTGCAGTATTAGGGACTAGCTCTCCTGCTTCTACAATACGACCTAACTCATCGTAAGTTGTATAACTAAAATTATTATTTGCCAATTGCTTAGCGTTTTGTGATGCTACAATACGCCCTAATGCATCATAAGCAAAACGCGTTTCGCCTCCATCGGGTGTATATTGTTGTACTAATTGATTTAATGAATTATAATTGTATTCGGTTTTATACTCATGATCTGGTAATAATGTTGAGACTTCGGCAGCTTCATTAGTATTTCTATACATATTAATGCGATCATTCAGCGATAAAGATCCTCCAGCTACTGGTGCATTTAATTCGGCATCTGTAAACCGATCTACTCCTTGAGGTGGTACCGTTTGTGTTAAATTACCTGCCTGATCGTAATAGTACAATGTGTATTGATACTCTTTATCAAAGTAGGTCATCGTAAAATTCTCTACTGCGTTCTCAGTTGCATTTTTTAAATATGCTTTTATAAAATCTTCACGTTCTCTCTCCAAAAACGTCCCATAAGCATCTAAACTATAACTTGTATAAATGCTTGTTTCAAATTCTTTACAAGGCGAGTCTTCTGGAAGATCTATAGTATAATCATCTGTAGTTATTGGCAAGGTTACCGGTAAACTAATACAAATAGCGCCTTCTTGTGAGATTTCGTTTAAATGGTCTGATGTAAATTGTGCCCAAGTTTTAATTTCGTCTGACGTTAATGTTACATCATTTACATGAGTTACATAAGCATCAATTACAGATTGCATATCGTTATACCCATAACCAAACTCTGTTGCGCCAAAAGTAGTAATTGTTATATAACGTTCTGATAATGCTGGATCTGCAACTCCTAATTGAGTTAAATAATACTCATAATCATCTGTAATATAAGCTAATTGAAGTTCACAAAATTCTTCGAGTGTATACGCTTGTTCCGTATCATTTAAAGTGGCAATTGTTGCATTAAATACATCAAATTTTTCTGTACAACTTACCGGATCTACAGGTTGTGGAATACATTCTGCAATAGCGCTACAAGATTCTGCTACCGGATCTCCATCTACTCCAAAAATCAATAATTGATATAAATCTCCTGTATCTGGGTCTTGGTAGTCTATTTGAGCTATGAATCCAAAATTATCTACAGGTAATTCATTTTTTAATTTTAACTGTGCTTTAAATCCTAAACTTACTCCTTGTTCAAAAATAAATGGTGTATCGTCTGCCCAAGTACCTTCTAAAGTCGTATTAAATGCTAATCCTGTACCTACTAAAGGATCATCTATCCAACTCGATGGGTTAGGGTTAATCTGGCTTATACCATCTGAAGACAGTGCAGAACCACTTCCTTCATTTAATGGGAAAGATCGTTTTATTGTATTAATATCATATGAAAAATTAAATACATCAAAATCCATCGGGAAAAATGCGTTCCATGATAAACGATTTGCTGGTGGGAAATGAGTTGTTGACCCATCTAATGTTGTGCCTTCGTTAAATTGTATATTTAAATTATTGTTTGCTGGTGTATAACGTTGTCCATTAATAATCATTTCTACAGAATTATAATCAGCTTCATTTGTAGAATAAGTATCAAAATCAATATTTAATTCTAAATTAACTAACTCATCCAAACCAATACTCAATCCTATAGGGCTAAAAAAGACATCTCTAAAGTATAATTGATTCCCCTGAGAACCATCACCTGTAGGTCCTCCACCACTAACTTGCTTTCTTAATGTAAAAGCAGGTTTTAAACGTGTTTCGCCTAATATAGCTGTTATATCTTCTAGAGCAGTATTAAAGCTTTGTTGTGAGGCAAATGTTTGTGTCGAACTTTGCTGACCTATTCCTATTGGAGCAGGAATACTCAATTGAGTTTGATTAAGTTGTTCTATTACTGAGTTAGTGCTTAATGTTATTATACTACTTTGCTCAATACCAGTTTGAAGAGCTTCTTCACTGCATATATCATTATAACCATCTATTAAAAACTGCTCAATCGTAGTTTCAAAATTTGCTCCGTCAAACTCTGTAGCATCAAAAGCTATATAATCTGAAAAACGCACTCCTAAGCTTGGTGTAAACTCAAT
Source organism: Flavobacteriaceae bacterium (assembly GCA_003443635.1). Classification (NCBI taxonomy): domain Bacteria; kingdom Pseudomonadati; phylum Bacteroidota; class Flavobacteriia; order Flavobacteriales; family Flavobacteriaceae; species Flavobacteriaceae bacterium. The sequence goes on from CP031964.1 coordinate 5,736, forward strand.
AGGGGTTCTCGTATCTAATAACTCATCTAAAAACTCATAAGGGGTTAAAGCAGGGAGTGCAGCATCCGTTCTGGTTATTGTAGTATCTGTTCCATCTAATACAATGAAGAATATTTTATTTACTACATTTTCTGCATATAAATCATTCATTGCAGTTCTTATTTCACCTATATCGCCTACTCTATCTGCTGTAATTAAATAATACAATACGTCCATAGGAGCATTAAATGATGCGTTTAAGATCCCATTAGTTAAATTTAAAATTGTATTTGAATAATTAGTGTCTTGAGCTCTAAATAAAGGAAGGCTTATAATTTCGTTACTAGTATTAACCGTTGTAGGATCGATTAATACTGCATGATCTGTTTCATTACTTATAAAACGAGTGCCTGTAGAGTGATCATCAATTGTTGTAAAAGAAATTGCATTATCTATTGTTGTATTGGCAAATCTAGTAACACCTTCCCCCAGATTTAAACGTCTGTCATTATTCATTGGTAAGCTATTAGGTATACTAAAAGCAAATCCTATATGTGCTGCACAATTAGCTTCTTCCTCATTAAATACATAATAATCATTAATATCATCACAGCATAAAAAATTAAGTAATGCATTTTCCGTAGCCGTTGCAGTTCCTTCTGCGCTTGCTCTATTAAAATTGCCATCTAACCATGTTACTTTGGCCGATTGACCAACAATCATATCTTCTGCGGTATTATATATTAAATCAAAACTAAGATCAGTTACTGTAACTCCAGTTGGTATTTGTTGATCTAAACTCATTAGAAAACGCTGCTCTCCATCAATATCAATAACATACGTGTTATCTCCTAAAAAACTCCATATTGCAACACCGTTACCAAAGAAATCAGGCAAGTAACCTCTATCATATATATTTAAACTACTTACATTAACATTAGCTGCATTAATTTGGTTAGTATCACTAAGTTCATCTATTAGTTTTACCATAGCCTTGCTAAACTGACTTTCTTTATTACAAGCTCCAGTCTCATCATAGGTGTTACCCCCTCCTAAATATTGACCATCTCCTGTTGGATCTGAAATACTACAGTTTGAAATTCTCGCAAGTGTTGTTCCTGTTATTATTATTTCATGATACGTTCCTGAAGCATCTATTTGTGCTAAAGCCTGATATGAAAACACTTGTGTTGTTTCATCATAGGAAGCTGTCATGTTAAGCACATTTACTATATCCCATGAACTTCCATAATTACTCCAATTAAAGTTAAGCGCAGTAAATGTGGTCGGTATATTTACCGTTACATCTGAATCTGGTAAGAGTGCATCAGATGTAATATTCAATGTTAGTTCTTCTCCCGAAATGCTTGCATTAGTAGACACTGTATTTGCTGGAAATATTCCTCCAAATTCTTCGAATAGATTTTTCCCTAAATATTGGCCATTATATAGTCGCGTTCCAGAAACTGAATTTCCTGACAACGAGCTTTCTTTAAAATATCCATCTAGATACAATGTCATATCTCTAGCTAATGGGCATGTTCCTGTATTGATATAATATTCATAATCTACTTGATCTGCAATATCGTCAACAACATCTTCAGGATCTGCTCCAGCATTATGAAGCATATCTGTAGGAAGAAACCTTTTCTGTTTAGTAATATAATTATCAACATATGTATCATTACATAGGCCTTCTGGTAATCCATTTAAATATGCTGTTAAAGTAGACGCTGCAGAGGTATATGTAGAGATATTGGCTACTAAAGGTGCCGGAGCTTCAGAAATACCTATACAACCATTATAACTTACTTGTGTCTGTGCATATGCATTAATAAATACCGATTTTATACGTTGTTTTAAAGCTAAATAACTAGCTTTATAAGAGTTCCAGAATTGATCTTGTCTACTTATTTCTAATGTATTAAGCTCAGTAATAATTGTATTGGTTTCAGTAGGTGGGTTACATTCACTTAAACTATTACATGCTACTGTAGAATAAATTGTTGAGAGCATTGATTTATTAGAACCATCATAATTTGTTGTTAAAGCTTCATTCATTATACTTTGTCTGGCAGAAAAAATAGTTGAAGATTCAAAAGTTCCACTTAGTTGATTTTGAAAGTACGGATCTTGATCAAGAATAGCTGTAGTATTAGTTGTTAATAAACCTACATTTGCTGCTTCATCATAAGTGGTAATACCTTGTAAATAACCATCAAAACCATCTGAAGTAAATATTAAATTAGTTGTTGTTGTATGTTCTAATTCGCATAACGCATTTGTGTACAATAAATAGTCATATTCTGGATGATAACTCAATAAAGAATAAGCCCAACTACTTTGCCATATTTCTATAAAATTCGAACTGTTTAATAAATATTGTGGTTCTACAAAGTATTCTTTTGAGGTTTCTACATCTTCAGTAGGTGTTAATGAATTTACCCCATTTATATCTATAGCTGGAATATAAGAAACTTGTGTTTCTCCATCCACCTCTATTTCTACTTGTCTTACTTTTAAATAACTAACTGTTCCATCATCATCATAATAATGCCCTGAAGTAAATAATGAAGTACTTGAATTTGCACCATCATAATCTGCATGATATGGGTTTTTCCAACTATTATGAGTTCCGTCAGAAGTCTTGGTGCTAAATAAAACATTGTTTGCATCAAATATATTTAAGAGCCCTGTTTCTCCTCCATTTATTCCATTTCCATATTGCCCAGTCGGACTCATATCTAACAATAACTGATTTAATGCTATCTCACAAGAAGTTGTATTTGGTGTTTCTCCATTACCAAGGTTATCGACTAAACAAGGTGCGCGACATGCATCAATTGCATCTTGCCATTGTGTTTCCAGAGCTTCAGTTAATCGGTCTAATTCTTCTTGATCTAAAGATGCTATTACATTTTGATCATAGGTTGCAATTTGTGAGTTTGCATAATCTGAAGGCGTTGCATATAATGCTGTAAAATTAGCTTCACATTCTTCACAACTCACATCGCAATCGTCAATAATTATTGGTTCGGGTGTTATAGTTGTTGGCGCTACATAACAAGGGTCATTTTCATCTTGTAATCTTGCTATATAATTATCTGCATAAGCTTCCACTACAGAGTCATTAACCGTTAAGGTCTTTGATACTGTAAATGTACCTCGATCTACATTAGCAATGGTCTCTGGTATCGAAAATGTATTTCCTGGAGCTTCACTAGTATCGCCTAAATTAACAGTTTGTTCAATTTTAGGGAGTATGCTTTGCGCATCTTCATCTAAAACATCGATAGTTAAATCATAAATTACTGGATAAGAATTATCGACAACACATTCGTATATAAAAAATGGAACATTATTAGTTACATCATAGTTAAATGTTCGAGTACCATCAAATACTACGGTTTTTATTGCACTATAAGATAATTTATCTTCTAATGGTCCATATGCACCTGTAATTCCCGCCTCATTATTATCGATAGGAGTATCTGTATCTGTATTGGTAATTTTACCTAATAGATCTGTTGTTAAATCATCATGTAAAGCTGTATTAGTTTCATCGTCTAAACCAATTAAATGTTCTGGTGTATCTCCAGCTAACGCAGTTGCTATAGTACGCCCTTGAGGGTCTATATAGCTAATACTTAATTGACCGTTAGGATCTAACACCATATTTTTTTTGTAGTGAGATGCATTTCCTACGGCATAGCCAAATAATCTATTTAATTCTTTTTGCTCAGGAACTGCATAATAATATTCCATCTCATGTCCTGACCCTAATTGGTGGATATTACCTACACCACTCTTTCTACGAATTCTCCCTGTATTATCTGGTGTATATTCAATTTGAGAAAAAGGATATTGTAATGCGTCAGGAATTCGATTTTGATAATTATCTGCCAAAGTATTTGATGATGAATAATAATTACTAGCACCGCTAGTTACCCCCATCTTTTTAGCATCAGAAGGTTGATCTGTTATGTTTTGAAGATCTAAATCAAAATCTGTATAACGATAATGTTCTCCTGCATTATTAGTATTAAATCCTGTATAATATTTTAGTTGATTCTCATTAGTAGGTACAGGTAATACTTCTACCGCTGGACGTCCTTGAGCATCATAAACAACCTCGCCTATAACTGCATTTTCGTCTGAATTTATGGTGGTTACCGTTTGGCGATTACGTAATGATCCGTCAAAATAACTTACTACTTCTTTTTTCTTACCATCTTCTGCATAAGAAGCTTGAAATTGCCAGTTCTTATTGGCTTCGTGATCAGCAGTAATTTCATATATATGATTCCAATCGGCTACTGTAGCTTCATCTCCTTGTGGTGATGAGGTCCAAGAACTATATTTGTTTTTAGATAGGTCTGCTAAAAAATTCCCTACTGCTCTTACACGATAGATTATAAATCCTCTTGAATATACCAATGGAATTTTATAATCAAGATCGCTCGTCTGCACTCTGGTACTATTGATTCCAAAATATTTTGCTGAAAAAAACACATCTGAAGGTGTTAGAGCAACATCTTTTTGTTCTCCATAATTATCCACCCAAGTCCACTCCAATTCATAATAACGAGCTTCAGGAACCTCATCCCATGCAACTTCTAATTCAGTATTATTATTTGCTAAAACTCCTGTTAAATTTGTAGGCGCTAATTGTGGCAACTCATAATATCTATTAGTTTCAAAACCAACTGTTAAAGTTATATTTTCAGGTACGGCACCATTAATCTCAGTAGCCGATCCATTTCCTATATCTTCAAACTCTGTACCTAATATTGTTATGCTTAACCCATAACTATCGTTTACTATATGTTGTGATAAATCAATAACATTCCCTATTCCTGGTGATAAATTATGATTCACCTCTATATCAACTGTAGAGCTATTGCTATCTAATGTTCCGTCTGGTAAAGTAGGTGTTACTTGCAACGTTAATTTAAACCTATATGCTGTAAATGGTTCGATATTTTCATTTACTCCTAATCTTATATATGAATACGTATTTACATCTGTAGTTCCAGTTAACGCTGAAGATGTTGTTGTAGATAGTGTATTATTTACAACCAGATCTGTAGGCCCAAAATCTTGTGTGATATTTTGGGAATAACCATAATATGTTGTCACAAATAATAGTATTAACCATTTAATACTTAGCGATGTATTTTTTTTAGTAAACATATCTTTAATAATTTATGAGTTCGTTTATTTAATTAAAGTGTAGTTGGTATACGCTTTAGCTAATTGTAATTTTTTATTAGAATCTCGCTTTACATAATCTTGCAATTTTGGAGTTCGTTTAATTGCTTCTGGGTTAGGTTTAAAAACAATTTCCATACGCCCTTCATCATCTGTACTCTCTCCATTATCATCAATGAACGGCACTTTAATCGATAAGAATAATTCTTGTTTTTTTAAGGTATAATTATCTCGATCTATATATATTTTAATTCTATTATATGGTATTGATACATTTATTTGTTGCTTTAACACCAATTCGTGAACAATTGTATTGCCTTCAATTTTTGCAGAGACCTCATCGTAAAGCTTTAAAAATGTTGACATATCTATCGGAGATTCTTGTAATGTATTTACAGCCCCTTGACGATAAACTATAGTTTTATCTTGATTGTTAATTGTAATTTGAGCTTCGGGAAACTGAAGTATTTCTGAATTAAATACTTTCATTTGAGTAACTCCTCCATTTTTGTATACAGTACTTTTATAGGACTCTGTTTTGTTATTTCCTGTATATCCTCTATACATATTATACTCTACTTCAAGGTTATATGTTTTAGCAGATTTATAATATTCTCCTACTTTCGCTAATGTTTCTGAAGCTTTTGGCTGTTGTGCGTTTAACCAATTGCTATTGATTAATAAAAATGTTGCACATAGAATAGATTTTAATATTATTTTCATGGTTAATTGCTCGTTTTAATATTACCTGATCTCGTTTCCTGTATAGTATATACTCCTTTTTCAGTTTCTTTCTTCACTCTTATTAAGCCTCCTTCTGTATCATATTCGTAGTAAGTTGCATAGTTATTTTCGTCTAACTCAGACATTAAACGCTGTGTAACTGGGTCGTATACGAAGGTTTTCATATTGCTTTCATAAGGATGCATTCGGATATCATCAAAATATACATTGAGGCCTTCTGTTGATTCGCTTGCTTCTTGTCCATTATTTTTTAGTATTATATTTAACAGTACAGCCGTAGTAGAATTCATCTCTGGGATTGAAAACTCTCCAACAATACGTTGCCAACCATCTATAATATGCCCTTGAGGGGAAAATGATATAGTTTCAGAAGTTAGTTCTGCTCCATCACTATCTGTATATACAAGTTCTACTTGCGAGTTTGCATAATTAATAGGTTGAAAATTTTCTACGATTTGAAAATCGTTAAAAATTACTGATTCAGAAATTCCAGATTCTGCTATTTCTGGAAGTATTATTTCTTGTTGCGTTAACGATAAATCTGTGTTTTCAGTTATTGAACTTCCATCTGGCACAACAAGTGTATAATTAATGCTCAAAACATCATTATTTATTTGAGCGCTATTGAAATCCAATATATCTAACCCCTTCCCTTTTAATGGATAATTAACACTTTCAAATTGTTGATTAAAGCAAGACGTACATAATGGCACCTCAATTAGAGGTGTTTCATATTCAAACTTATAAGTTCTTGCTCTATTTAAATAAAAACTAAACCCTATGGCTCTTCCAAAATCATCTTCCTCTCTAGAAAAATTATATACAGTAAGCTTTCTTTCATCTATTTCAGTATCTTTTATATAAGGTATAAGTGGATCAAAGTTTAAATTTTCGGTATTTGATTGAGGAATATATTCTTCTGGAAAATCTAACATATTTACTTCTTCACTTAAAAAACGGTCTTTTAAATGATTCATTAAATCAACAAAAAGATCACTAATTTCACTATTATTAAAATTTCTTTCTTCTGGATTTACAGGGATTACTCCTTGCTCTCTAACCCAACCACTAATTACATAACGATCGCCAAATTGTGGCCTAAATGTTTCGCAACCAATAATATCTGGTGACTCTTCTTCTAAAATCTCAACAGTCACTGGTGCTCTTTTACTACTACATCCATCTATTTGTTGTTGTGCATAATAGGTTTCTCCATTTATTAATACATAATCATCTGCATAAGTTTGCCCACCTTCAGCTTGACTATGCCATGTTATTTCGTAACCTATAGCATACAAGTCAGAAATGGTATGTGATTGGTCACTATAAAACGTTTGCACAGGAAAAGGAATTTCTGGAGGAGTATCTTCATTAAAAAATATTGTAACTCCAGTTCGTTCAATACTCTCAAATCCATCTGCTCCTATTTGAGCTGCATAATATGTACTTTCAGCAACAAGAGGTGTTTCAAATGGCAATGCTGTTCCTCCTGTTGCTTCTGCATACCATAATACTGTTGCCCCATTTTGAGTTAAAACTGTTAAATCTATAAGAGTTTGATCTGGACATACATATTGTACTCCATCTGCATCTGGAGGTAAGGTACCTACATAAACATCTACTAATAACCTACAAGATGTCACTCCTACATCATCTGCATAATAAAATCCTTCATGTATTAATGGAGTTGTAGGATCTAATGGGGTTTGACTAAAAGCTGAGTCATACCATTGTATATTAGTGCCTATGGCTTGTAAATCTGCCACTGTAGCTCCTGTTGCAAATTCTTGATAATCTTCCCCTTCAGGAATACCTTGATCTACAAGTACAGTTACTTCAGTTCTTGTAGTTACGCCATCTGTTATATCATCCCACCAATACGATACACCTCCAAGGTCTTCTGCTTGCTCAATTATTTCATCATCATTATTATAAGCGACACCTCCTATTTCTGTTGCATACCAAACAATATTAGAGCCGCTAGGTGTTAAATCTGCAACAATTGGATACTCGCCTCCTAACTCACTAGTACAAAAATTATTTGGTGTGTTTGATGTTACGTTAAGTGTTATAGGGTGACGTTCTAGTGCAAGCCTATCAACCTCATCGATAAATGTTCCTCCGCTATTAAATGAATTGTTGCTACCTATATTACTTACCAAAATACTATTAGTAGCAATAAAATGGTAAACTCCTGAATCTGCAGATGTAACATTTGTAATAATATAATCCTTGTCGGTAGCTCCAACAATTTCAACACCATCTTTATACCATTGATAACTATTATTAGGGCTTGTTAATCTTGTAGTAGATAGTGTGATTGGATCTCCTTGATTCACATTAATTGTTTCTACTTGATCAACTTTAGCTTGAGGTCCGTAAGAATACTCATCAATATCTCCTCTAGATACGCGCTGTAGCCTATTCATTAAATCTAAATGCGCTTGTTCCATTTCACTAAATACAAAAGCATTATTAGAAATACCTATGTTTAAATAATAAGGTGTACTGCTAAGAGTTTCTCCTTCTTCTCCAGTAACAATGTTTATTAACGATGGTATAATTCCAGATAGTTGGTTACTACCTAAGTTTAATCTATATAGGCTTTGCAAATTATGAATTCCATTAGGTATTGATCCAGAAAGTTGATTCTCGTTTAAGTCTAATTCAGAAAGAGATGTTAAATTAGCTATTTCGTTAGGTATCGCACTTACTAATTGATTGTTTGACAAGTATAGGAATCTAAGGTCAGGTAAGTTTTCAATTTCTGAAGGGATGATACCTGAGAGATTGTTAAATCTCAAATCAACAGCAATTATTTGTAAAACTCCATTCCCATATGAATCTTCGGTAGATATACCATACCAATCACATACTGGGACATTAATATCCCAGGGCTGATTATTGGCTTGTGTATTTGTCCATTGATCTCCATTTGTAGAGGCATATAATGCTAAAAGTGCATCTCGTTGACTTAATGGCACTCCACAAGCATCAACAGGCTCTTGTGCTACATTTAATGTAATTGGATGACGCTCTAGAGTTAGTCCTTCAACAATATTATTTGTAGCAGTTACGTAATAAACTCCTGCATCTAATTGACCTACAGCTTCAATAACATATTCTCTATTAGTAGCTCCTTCAATAGGCAATGCTTCTTCACCAAAAAATTTATACCATTGGTAATTATTATTAGGGCTACTTAAACTTGTAGTGAGTGTTACACTTGCTCCTTCTATTGAATTAATAGTTTCTACTTGATCTACTTTAGCTTGTGGACTAAAAATATATGATTCTTTATTGAACACATATGCTGCGTGTTCATTTTCAAAATCACGAAACACAAAATTATTATCTCGAAATTGAAATACAGTAAATCCATTAATTTCACTTAATCCTGACGGAATTGTTCCTGATAATTGGTTATCATTTAAACTTAAACTTATAAGATTAGTTAACTCTACTAATTCCAGAGGAATATTACCTGATAACTGATTATTTGAAAGGTTTAAGTTTGTTACAGTGCCATTAGTGACTGTAACTCCGTACCAATCACATACTGAGGCAGATGTGTTCCAATTGGTATTATTGGTCCAATTTGGACCATTTGTAGCATTGTATAATGCTATTAAAGCATCACGCTCTTCTTCAGAAATATCACATTCATCTACTGTTACTGTTACTGTTATATCGTTACGCTGCAAAGTAAGCCCCGTAACAATACTATTTGTTGCTGTTACATAATATACACCTTCATCTATTGCTGATGCGTCTTCTGTAATTATATACTCTTTATTAGTGGCTCCAGGAATAGCCACACCATTTTTATACCATTGATAGCTATTATTAGGGCTACTTAAACTAGTAGTAAGCGTAAAACCTGCCCCTTCAAAAACATTTATGGTTTCTTCTTCATCGACTTTGGCTTGAGGGGCATACGAATATTGCTGACTCAAATTAGTATATCCACTATGCTCAGTTTCAAAATCGTTAAATATAAAATCATTATTTCTAAATATTAAACTTATTAAATTAGTATGATTAGCCAAATAAATTGGAATTATACCATTTAGTTGATTATCATTAAACCTTAAATCTCTAATATTTATTAAGTTTTGAAATTCTAATGGAATTTCTCCTGTTAATAAGTTATTATTTAAAGTAAGCGTTATAAGGTTTATTAAATTTCCAAAAGTTGAAGGTATTGTACCCGTTAATTGGTTATTATCTAAAGTTAAAGCGGTAAGGTTAGTTAAATTTCCAAAAGCTGAAGGTATTGTTCCTGACAATTGATTTCCACCTAAGTTTAAGATGGTTAAACTTGTTAATCCTCCTAACTCATTTGGAATAGCAGATGACAGCTCATTAGCACTTAATCTCAAATCGTTAAGATTAAGCAAATTCCCTAGTTCATTGGGTATTTGGCCTGATAGTTGATTCCCATTTAACCATAATTCTTTAAGGTTAGCCAAATTTCCTAAAATGTTTGGAATAGTGCCTGTAAAATCATTATCGCTAATTCTTAATCTCTCAACATTTGTTAAATTCTCTATCTGTATTGGAATATCTCCTTGTAATTGATTTCTATTTAAGTATAAATATCTAATATTAGGACTATTCATAGTAGTAGGTAAAACTCCTGACAACTGATTATTATTAAGTAATATATCTATTGACGAAGTACTTTGAAGATTGAAAACCCAAGAAGGAATCGAGCCAGTTAATTGATTATAATCTAATCTAAAACCCCTAAGTTCTGTTAAAGCACTTAATTCAGTTGGAATAGTCCCTATTAATCCATTGCTTGTTAAGTTCAGTTGAGTAATAGTGCCATTTTCAACTATTACTCCATACCAATCACATACTGGCGCAGCCGTATTCCAGTTGGTATTATTAGTCCAGTTTGCTCCATCTGTAGCATTATATAAAGCTATTAAAGCATCGCGTTCTGCTGTAGAAACGCCGCAAGTATCTGCTGTAACGGTTACAGTTATATCGTTACGTTGTAAAGTAAGTCCTGTAACAATGCTATTTGTTGCTGTAACATAATATACGCCTGCATCTGCTGGTAAAGCTCCAGTAATTGTATAATCTTTACTAGTAGCTCCAGAAATAGCGACACCATCTTTATACCATTGGTAGCTGTTATTAGGGCTATTTAAACTAGTGGTAAGGGTTTGGTTAGTACTTTCTGTAACAGTTATAATTTCTTCTTGATCTACTTTAGCTTGGGGTAGGTGTCCATATGAAAATAGGCTAGTTGTATAATTATTATGTTCATTTTCAAAATCACTAAATATAAATTCGTTGTTCTGGAAGTTCAGAGTCTGAAGTGTAGAAATAGTATTTAAAAACGTAGGGATTGCTCCTGACAATTGATTATCATTTAATGTTAAACTAACAAGACTAGTTAGATTTTCTAGTTCTGCAGGAATAGAGCCTGTTAATTGATTACTCTGTAATTGTAAATGTGTTATTTTAGATAGAGTTCCTAGTTCGGAAGGAATAGAGCCTGTTATTTGATTATTCTGTAATTGTAAATGTGTTATTTTAGATAGAGCTCCTAGTTCGGAAGGAATTGAATCTATTAATTCATTATTATCTAAAAACAATAATTCTAAATTAGATAAATCACCTAGTACTGAAGGAATTGAACCTGTTAATTGATTATTACCTAGCCAAAGGTGTTTAAGCTGTCCTAAGTTTCCTAGCTCTAAAGGGATAGAGCCTGATAGTTCATTACTATTTAATAATAAGACTTCAAGATTTATTAAAGCTCCTAATTCTGAAGGGATACTTCCTGTTAATTGATTGTTATATAAAGATAATGTTTCAAGATTAATTAAATTTGATAATTCTGAGGGTATAATTCCTGTTAATTGATTGTTACTTAAATCTAATCTTCTAACATTTGAGTTATTTATATTGTTAGGAATAGAGCCTGATAATTGATTATTTTGCAAATATATATCTATACTAGATGTATTTAATATATTAAATACCCACAAAGGAATAGAGCCTGATAATTGATTATTCCTTAGACCTAGAGAAGTAAGGTTATTTAAATTTCCTAGATCTGGAATAAGCCCTGATAATTGATTAACTTGTAATGATAAATTTCTAACATTAATCAAATTATTTAATTCGACAGGGATATTGCCAGATAGTTGATTATTATTTAACCTGAAATCTTGAACGTTTGTAAAATTACCAAATGAGGCTGGTATTGGGCCAGTAAAATTATTATTATTTATATAAAAGTGAGTTAAATTTAATAAATTACCTAATTCAAGCGGGATGTTTCCTGATAATTGGTTATAGGAAATATTAAAGGTAGTTAGACCTATTAAATTCCCAATTTCTAATGGAAGTGCTCCAGATAATTGATTATTTCCTAAAAATAAACCACTTAGGTTTGTTAAGTCACTTAATTCAAGGGGAATAGCACCTGTTAATTGATTATTAAAAAGGTTTAAATTTACAACATTCCCATTTTCTACAGTCACCCCATACCAATCACATACTGGTGCAGTTGTATTCCAATTGGAATTATTGATCCAATTTGCGCCATCTGTAGCATTATATAAGGCTATTAAAGCATCGCGCTCTACTGTAGGAACAGTACATTGTGCGTTACTAGCTATACCTAATAACAAAAATAATGGTATAAAAAATAGATTGTAATTTATATATTTATTCTTCATAATTAATTGCTTTAATTCATGGTAATATTTTTCGTTTCTAGAAACTTCCTTTTTATTGTCTGTTAGGTGGAAAAACTTGAGCTCCTCCATTTCTGCATTTTCTATTTCCTTTCACTGATAATCGCACCACTTCATCGCTTATAGGTTGCATTCCACGACTACTAGGAGCTAGTAATTGAAAATCTAATATTACATCCTTATTATTTCTACGTGCTCTGCGGCCGCTAGCTCTTCGATTTGCATAAAGACCTATCTCGACAATAGCGCGACCACTGCCATTTAATTCTATTTGATATCTTTGGCGCTTTTTTTGAAGAATTTCTGCGCCATTATTTATAAAAGCAAACCAACCTCTATCTGATGTTTGTTGTTCGATTAATTCATAATTAACAATACTATTTGGCTTACCTTGAATAGTAAATATTCCTTGTCTAATAGTTGGTCTAGATAAACAAAATGGTTCTGAAAACTCTACATTAGTTATCGATGGTATTGCATCATCATCACAAACATCGCCTATACCATCACCATCGTAATCTTCTTGGTTTGGGTTAAAAGTAAATGGGCAGACATCTACATCGTCATTCCAGCCATCGTCGTCAGCATCCAAATCTGGAGGTAATTCTCCAATTAATTCTTTTGGTAATATGGCTTCATTACCTGCTGGAACTAGTAAACTTGTATTACCTGAGTGTGCAAACTGATTACTGGTCTGTATTCCTAACTCACCATCTCCTTCTACTATATCTTTATATGAAAAATGCCCATCACTAGTGTTTATATAGTTGTAATCTTCAAAATTATCGCTTCCCATGTCGCGATATTTACTATTGGAAGCCACCGCTACCGGCAATGTAAAATTATATCCATATTGAGCCGAAGAGTAACGATTTAGTGCATCTCTGTTTTCCAATTCTGCTCCATAGGGACTGTATTGAGTAACTTCACTTGCAAAAGTCCAAGGACCTTGACCATTTTCACCTAATTGATTTATCGCATCTGGGTTTTGTTCCCATTCATTAGTATTCTGAGCATAAAACGGTGTAAAATCTTTAAAATAACCTTCTTTACGCGTATTGTTTTTAGTATTTGTTCCTTGTTTAATATCGGTTCGTTCTGTCAAGTATGCATATGATTTTTCTGCTCTCCAGACTCCCCTTACATTAGTTACATAAGGATTAAAATTATAATCTTCAATGGCCAAATCTGCCAATTGATCTGAGCTAGTATTCTCATAAGGAATACTTCTTAATCCATTTTCGCATTGCGCATTCCATAAATCGTCATAGGCAACTGCACTTGCATTAACAATACGGAGATTATTTTCTAGAGTAACAGAAGCATCTTGTAAAAATGTAGAGGTGTTTATATTAGTTACATAATTTCCATTAGAGCCTATTATAGGGTTGCTCATCATTGTTACAGCTCCCATATTGCCCATCTGCTGATTGCGATATCCTGAGCGAACAATTTTAAAGTTTAAATCTTGCTGTATAGAAATATCACCTCTGTTTACAACATTACCATTGCGATCCATTAGCACTACTCCTGTACCTGCTTCGTCAAACTCAACTACCCATAAGCGCTCAGGTCCTTGTCCAAAATCTGTCATCAGCTCATCTCCTAAAGTCAAATAATTAATAGCGCTACCATTAGCAAGGGTAAAATAATCTCCCGAAGGTTGTAATGTACCTTGCATTCCTAAATTCTGGGATGCTTGACCCATATTGCTATAGGCCCAGTAGGCTGGGAAATTAAAATTGTAATATTGATCGTCAAACTCATTTATAGTTCTTGTTAAAATAACTTCGCCAGTTTGTGCATCCCAAGCTTCATTAACTGTAGATACTTTAGATCCTAAATCTGTAGCAATCTTTTCTTTTAAAATGGCTGTTGTATGAACAACTTTTGTTGTAATAGCACTATGCGCTACGTTTTCAATTCTAGAATTTACTGGAAATGCTGTAGGGATAATTACTGGGAAAATTCCAAATAGAAGTGCTGCGATGTTAAAATTAATCCCTATTGTTTCAGATTTAGAATAGCTTTCTCTAAAATCTGTAATCACATCATAATCTACTGCAATTTCTTTAGTATTACTTACACTTCCGTCTCTACTAATTACAGGTAATATATTACTTAATGTTCCTTTATCTCCCTCTTTTGTACTGTACACATATTCCACAGAAGAAATTGGTGTATCTACTCCTTCTTGATACACTCGCTGCGATTTCATTTTTGCATTCATATCATTAGTATGTACCACATACCCTTGAGACAATGTAAATGCATTTTTCACCCTAACTGGCAACCCAAATAATCCACCTACAAGTTGCTGTAAAACATTACTTTGATTGCTATTATATTCATTTTCTATATCTGTAAAATCTACCTGTGTTGGAAAATCTTTAGAAGTATAATATTCAGAGATTACTTCTCCCGTGGCATGACGAGTAATATCTTCTCTCTCTAAATTCTTAACTGCTACTCGACTATAAGTAACTGTTGCATTTGGAAAAAAAGCTTTTCCAAAAGGTTTTTCTACATAACTTACTTCACGAGGTGCGGTTAAGCGTTCTGAGTTATCATAAAAAGGTTCTACAAATGGGTTCTCGGCACTATTATTAGGCTCGAAAGTTGCCACTCCACTAGATGTGTTATTTTCTAAAGTATATTCATAAGTTTGTCCATAAGTTTGTAATGCACTCCCAGGAGACATTTCATCCCAATGATCATTCATTACTAATTGTTTGATACGAGAACCTCCTCCTAACTTGTGTGTTTTAGGAGTAGATAAGCGTATCCATGATTTTTCTGGTATAAAACGTTGTGAATTTAAATGTGCATTGCTTCTTAATTTTGCATTTGGTCCTGTAAAAATTTCACCGATGGCACCAATACTAGACACTAGTTTTCTTGCTATACTTCCTACATTTTCTGATCTGTAGTCTTGATTTAATCCATATACAATTCCATTTAAATAACGACGCCCAAAGTACCATCCTGCTTTTGATATTGGATTTACTTGTGATGTTCCTGAAACACCACCCTCTAAATCACTTGACTCCATTTCTATTGAAGCATAAATTCCATTTGCATTATTTATAATATCTACATTAGGTGTTCCGTCTCCATTCTTTTTAATGTCAAAATAACCTGTTACATAATCAAAATCATTACTATTAGGGTTTAAAGCTCCTCGCTTAGTCATATTCATTAAAAAGCGGAAGTAAATAGGTTTATTTGCTATGTCTTTTAAATACTTGTCAATAAAGTTTTCTTTCGTAAAACTTTCTCCTATAGTTTCCGGTAGTTTTATATATAAATGACTTGCTTCTCCTATAGTTCCTTTATATAGCAATTGATTATTTTCAGGATCTGATGGATTATGATTTGTACCTGCTCCTACAACTTTAAGCATCCCCATTGTGTGCTTATTTTGCACATATTGATAATCGTCACTCTCATATGTTAAGTTAATAGATCCCCCAGAAGGCAAACCAATAGAAGTTAATGCCCAAGCCGATGCATACATGTCTTGCGTCACTTTATCATCTTGTTGTACAAATGGATATTCTGAAGTAGTTAAATCATCTTGTGTATTACAGTTTCCATTACTATTTGGCTTGTAATTACCCCAAATATCAAATGCTTTTAAACTATAATCTGGATTAAATCCATCGTAATTAAATGAATAAGGAGTGTGCTTCCCCATTTGAGATTCTCTATATGTGAAATACACTTGTTTAAGAGTTAGCTTTCCTAAATTATTTGTAAGTTCATTTTCATCTAAATTTCCTCCTAAGTTGTTATCTACATTTTTACATAAATCATAATCATACACAAAATGTGCAGTTTTAATTGGAGATACTTCTAATATACTGGGGTCATTATCAGGATCACTATCTTCTAATTCGTCTTCAAATCGTTCATATTCTGGTCTTGAGTATAAACGAATAGCATCCAATTTATATAATTGTTGCTGATTAGCAGCTGGCTCTCCTCCATCTTCTCCTATAACTCCTCTACCATCTTTACGTGGGGAAATATCAAAAATAGCGACATGCGTTTTAGTACTAATTTTTTGAATGTATTTTACTTCTTTTTGTCCATATAAGTAGCTTCCTTTTTCATCTGCATTGTTACTATTTAATCCTGCATTATAAGATGCCTGATTAGTACCGTAAGGTAGTCGCCATTGATAAAGATCTTCTTGAGGTATTACATAATCAAAAGTTGTAAATGCACCCAAATCATCAGCTGTTGGTCCATTTCCTGTAAGGTCTTCATAATCTGAAGATAGTACTGAGGATAATAAATAAGTATGTGCATACGCAGGAGTTACTACTTTATCATAAAAATGATCAATCCCACTACTGTTTGAATTAGAGTTCTCACCTGGAATATATGTAACTGTTCCTTCGGCGCAATCAAAATTATTAGAATCTGTTGCAAAGGTGACTTCTTGTTTTTCTACATTATAAGCTGTTTCTCCAAATACATATCTAGACCCGTCTGGCTTTAGCATACGCATCTCAGCAGTATGATGATCTTTTGCGTATGGATTTCTTCTTTGACTAGCATAAGTTTCCGTATAAAAACCACTTAACTCTCCTGCAGTAATTTTTTGTATGGATTGGTTTCGCAAATCTCTTTTAGTACGCTTAAAATTTCCTGAAAAAGATTCATCTACATATTCGGGGATATTGGTTCCTTCTTGATAGCGTTTTACTCTAAATGCATTATCTGCAAAGGCATTAAACCCAACACCTCCAGTTTTGAGGGCCATTGCATTAGTTCCTTTTAATTGATTTGTATATAATTCACGCTCATCATCTACTTTATTTTCTCCTACATATTTAAAATAAACGGGTTCGTAATCTAAATTAGCAGCTGTAGTTTCATTCTCATTTCTAAACGCATTAGATGCTCTAGTATCCCAAACTCCTGTATGACTTTCTGAAGGTGCAAATACAGCATTAACACCAACATGCCATCCTGTACCACCCTCAGCTTCAATACCTAGGCTTGCACTCGTACTCTCGTCTTGGACGAATTCATCATAAATCTGACCTATCTGGCTACGATGCGGGCGAAACTGCCCTCCAATGCCTTGTCCATTAACACTGTATAAGTCATAAGTGTAGTTTGTAGAAGGTAGTGCCAGTAAATTTTTACTAATTACACGGTCATTTTCTCGATTATAATCTAAAACATCTTCTCTTGATGCTTGTCCAGTAAACTCATAACCAAAAGCACGTTCTGTTCTTACTTTATCTTTTATATTTTGAATTGTTGCGGTAGCTGATATTTCTGTCTCAACATCGAAACCCCATAGATCAGGGCCAGCAGAAAATGAAAATGTGCTATTAAAATCTCGAAATGCTGTTCGTTTTCTAGGAGTTAATGTAATATCTGAAAACGACAATCTTCCTGATGTTCCAGATGAGCTTCCATAACTTTCATTTTTTTCTTCTCCAGTTATCTTATCTGTAGTTTTTCTTTCACGTTTCCCACTAACTGAAGCAGTTAATCCAAAAGATGTTAAGCCTTTATTAGAATTATAAGTTAACCCCGCATTTAATGCTCCTGTTACAGAAGTCCCTTTTATATCACCTAAATTAGCTTTAGCTCCTAGAGAAGGTGAAATTGTGGCACCTTCTGTAGCTGATGTCTGTACATTAATTCCTGTTGTTATATGATCTCCTAAATCAAACGATAGTCCATACGATGGTCTAAAGCTAATCCCATGATAATTATTGTATTGTATTCCTAGACCCACAGATACACCACCTTTAACATAATCTTCCGTTTCTAATCCAAAAACTTGAGGAGATACTTGTGCACTTATCCCCACAGTTACATTAGGTTTCATATTTTGTTCATAGCTCATTTCATCACCTTGAAAATCGTCTGGAATACCACGTACTTGTCTGTTTATTTGTCCTACATTTAAATTCCAACCTAGACCAACCCATGATGCTTCTTGATCCATAGTTACACCAGAATCGTAAGCTAGATTAAGTGGATAACCTCCAACATCCATAATTGGTATGTTATAGTTAAAATCTCCTGAAGAGAGATTTACCATATCTGAAGTACCAATGGGTGTAAATGAATTGAATTCTGGTTGTGTTGGCCCACTTGACAATGCAAATAAACTTGATGGTTGTACAACAGTAATAACTAACTGTACGGCCAAATAACTGGCTATAATTTTCGAAAATTTACTAGTTCTAATTGCTTTAATCATAATACTATAATTATAGTTTTAATGGTATCTCGTTAAAATTAAATTTGATGATTCCGTTACCAAATAATTGATCTTGGTAAATGAGTTTTATAGTCTCGTTAGGGTCTACATTATTAAAATATAAGAGCAAACGTTTAAAAGGAGCTAGTTTAAAATTACGCTCAAAACTTACTCCCGAACATTGAATTGTATCGTTAGAAGAAGTGACTACACTAAAATCTTTCTCAATGGAGAATGCCATATATTTTACTGCATTCTCATAAGATTTTTTCGTGAATTCTGAGAGCAGTAAATCTGATTCTTTTATATGCTGAAATTCTATTTCTACAATACGTTCTTTATTACTAAGACTATATAAAGAATCTGTTTTGTGATAATCTCCTTTGGTACTTTTTAATAGGTAATATTGTAAAGGGACTAGAGTAGCCGTATAATTAATATCGTTTATATATTGATTGACACGTTTAGATTTCCAGCCCTGTTGCTCTAAGCTAAAAAACTTATATTCGTCTAACCCTGTAGTAGTTGAAGACTTTTTACATGAAATTAAAAGCCCTAAAGCAATTAATAAACTAAAAGAAAGTGTTGGTTTAAATTCTTTTAAAATACTCATTTAATCGTTGGTTAATGTTTCTTTAAAATTAATTAAAGACCTACGATTGCATTAAAGGTTTTCACATCATTTATTTAAGGAAAATCCTTAAAAATTACCTTCGTACTTTTGATTAGAAAATTCTAAGATGTTATTAGTTATATTTATTCCTTCTTGAGCATACATAACATTACCATCACCACTAGTTCCCAAAATAATTTCTAAGTTATTTTTCTCAGCATATTCTTTAATATATATATTAAGCCTGTTCCATACATCTTGGCTTAAATTTTGGGTATAATTGTCTCGAAGCTCTTGAAAAGCTTTACTTTTATAAGTTATTTCTTGTTGTAAGCTTTTAAAAGAAGAATCTTTATCTGTAAGAGTTTGAAGCCTATTATATAGACTATCTATTTGTTTTCCTGCTACATTTATTTTTGCTTCTTCAATACTTCTGATTTCTTTAGTCATATTAAATGCATTAAATAATTTAATATTATCTATATAAACTAAGTCTTGTTGATTTTTATACTGAAAATAAATAAATAGAGATATACATATTGTTATAATTAATAACAAAGAATTTATTAAGGTAAGTTTGTTAAATTTAGTCATGGATTTTATATATAATTTTTTTGTTTTTATTTAATGATACTATTAAAGAGTCCTCATATGCTTTAACTAAAGATATTTCTCCAATAGCTTCTTTTTCACGTTTTCTGTAGAGTTTTTTATTAATTTTTAATAAGATTAGTTTTGTGGATTTTCGTTCTCCCTTAACAAAACCATGATATGTAATCTCTGGCCAAGTAATACTTGTTTTTACTAATTTTTTTATTGGTTTATTTTTCTTAACAACTACTTGTTTATTTGGAGGTTTTAATCTCTTAATTTGTTTAGCAATCTTAAAAGGATTTTTGTTGATTAATTCTAATTGAAAAGTGTCTTTTGCTACCGTATAATAATCTTTATAATTTTCAGGAATCGTTATCGCTAAAGTATTTTTATCTGTTGTTTTCTTGCTTCCAAAATATCTATAAATTACAGATCCCCATATAGCAATGAGTAATACAATTAATCCAATATTTAAATGTTTTTTGTTCATTTATTGCACTATTATGGATCTAATTGTACTATAATCGCTTTCATTACCAGATTCGTCAGATGCCCGAACTCTCCAATAATAGGTGTTAGGTGTAGTAAATTCGAATTGTATAGAATTATTTTCTGTAGTTTCTGAAGTAATGGTTGTGGTAAAATCTATATTAGTAGAAATTTGAAATGTATTTGTAATTGTGGATTGTACATTTCCTGAATCTGTACCGTTAGACCAATTAAATGTAATATTAGACAATCCTGTAGTTAATTGATCTGTTGGTAACATTAAAATTGGTTGATTTGGAGAAACACGATCTAAAAAAAAAGAACGTTCAGTAAGTGTTGTTTCTGAAATTGTATTGGAAGCACCTACCAACCATCTATATTCAGAATCTTCATTAAGTACATTTTCATCAATATTTATACTCGTTGTTGTATGGTCTCTTTCTTCAAATATTGTTTGATCATTATTCCCTCTTCTTATTAATATAAAGGTATATGTATCTGCATTCGCTAATTCTGTCCAGTTAAATATAATATTTGAACTATTTGTAAAGATATTATCTGTAGGTGTTAACAAACTAACATTCTGATTTGTTAAATCATCCGATGACTGAACCGTAAAGTTTATTTGGCTCACATACTCAGTTTGGTAAGCAAAATTTTCTGCTCTAACGGTCCATTGATATTCATTTGGATTAAGAATGTATGTGAATGAATTTATGCTTACTAAAGAATCAACAATATTTTCTCGATTATTATTCATAATTTGAATTCTATAATTATCTGCTCCTTCTAGTTCTTCCCATAAAAACTGAACTGTATTTCCTCTAATTATTGTATTAGGTATTGGAGCGGTTATTTGAATTAAATCTTCTGAAATGTCTTCTTCAAAAACATCATCGCAAGAAAATGACATTATAAGTATGCTTATTATTAATATAATATTATATGGCTTTTTCATAGTTTTGTAATGTGATTTTTAAAAACAGATTTTGCTTTTTGGTTCTGTAATTTTTTTTTGAATATAACTGAGTACTTATCACTCTAGAATCTTTAAAACTTTTTTCTATTTCGTATAATAAACTAACTAAGTTTTCATAAGTCCCTCCAAGCTCTATTACATTTGAGTAAACTAAAAATTCTCTGTCAGTAAACAAATGAACATCTTCGACAGAAACAATATTAACATCTAGAGTTGTTTTAGAAACAAAATCAAAAATACTTTGCTGCACATATTTTGGATCTAAATTATCGCCGCCTCCAATTAAATTATCTAGGCTAGAAATTTCATTTTTTAACCGATATAGGTTATCAAATGAGTATTCACTAGCTGACAACTTCTGTTCCATCTGATTTAACTCTTTTTTAGCAAGAAACATATGTTTATATGTTTTTTTATATGATGCCATAAAGAGAATTATAAAACCTCCTAAAATTGCAATAAACTTCTGCTTATGAGTTATATTTTTAAACACTTTAAATTTGAATTTTTATTATAAATGAATTCATTACTTCAGTTTCTTGTGAATATTCTATAATATCTAATCTTTCAACCCATAAGAGTTCTTTCAAGTTCTTCACCCAAGCATTAAATGCTTTATCATTCGATGTTTCTCCTGAAATATTAATAACATCAAAATCAAAATTTATTTTTTCATCACGCCTAATCTTTTTAATCAACGGAATAATGTCAATTGATTTTAATGCAATGTTTTTATGGATGGTGTTTCCTATGTCTGATATATATTTTGTTATAAACCTCTTATGATTAACTCCATTAGTTTGTAAAATCTTCTCTTTTAATATTTTTTCTTCTTTTAATTCATTAATCTGTATAATTGTCTGTTGTGAAATAGCATATTCAGATTTTTTCTCTGTTAAAGACTTTTGATAATGGTCTAATAAAATATGACTTGTAAAAAGTGTTATTATAAAAAATGCAAGCATAAAAATTCCTGCAATTTTGAATCTCTTTTTAAATTTAAACTCATTTTCATTTTCTTTTAAAAAATCAATATCAAATTCTATATTTTCATTAGAGAATTTATAATCTAAAAATGAAGCCATTAAAGGAATCTCGTATTGGTTTAAAATCTCATTATTAAGAATATATTCTTTTTGTGAAGAGGATTGATTTTTAAATGATATTATTTTATTTGAATCAATCTCTATTGTATAATTAGATGAAGAAATATTAGAATAATTTTTTATCATTGGCAATAAATTTGCCATAACAAAAGGCCCTAACGAAAGATGAATTACATAACAGTTTACATGTGTTAGTTCTTTTATTAAATTATCTATAAACTGTTTTCGTGCAACAGAAACAAAAACTGTTTCTTCTTGAGAATACTCAAAAAAATGAAAATCATCTAAATTGGCTTTAAAAACTATATTTTTTCTATAGCCGGGCTTATTATCAACAGTTTTATTTATAATATTATCACCTTCAATATGTAAAATTAAAGGGTAATCTTTTTTTAAATGTTCTTTAAATTTTTCATCAATCGTAGTTGAAAATTTACGATTTTCAATTTTTAACTCATTATTTATAAATAAAATTTGTATTAATTGATATTCTGAAACACCATTTCTATTAGATATTCCCAACACATAATATCTATTATTATCATTTAATATGTTTTTTAATTTCGCTACCATTAATAAATTACTGTAGGTTTTATAAAAATGTGAAGCTTTGATTTTTCTTTTCTTTTTGAGCGACTACTAAAAAGCCATTTGAGAACTGGTACTCTAGATAAAAAAGGGGTCCCTGTTCCCGTATTCTCATTTTCTAACTCATCTAAACCACCCAACAAAATCATTTCATTGTTTTTGACACTGATGACAGTTTCAAACTTTTGAGTTGCTTTTCCTGGGGGCGCAGTTTCTGCCACTCTTCCTAAAAATGAACTTCTTTCAACATAAATTGTAAGTGTTACATTATCACCTTTAGAAACAAGAGGTTTAATATTTAAACTCAAGTTTGCTTCTGTTGGCCTCCAAACTCCAGATTGTAAAATATTATTATTTACACCAGAATTAATTAATCTATTATTCTGTTCAAAATAATAACTAGTTTCTCCTATTGATGAAGTAGCTTCATGACCATTTAATGTAACTAACTTAGGGGTTGATGATAATTTAATGAGCGAATTATTTTCCATTGCCTGTAAGTTCAAATAAAACTGTTCTGTAACTTTCCCAATTTTAAATATCCCCAGTCCATTAAAAGCATCAATTAAACTATTTACAGAAGTAGAGTTGAGATTTACATCTGATGTAGGGAAAAGAACACCAGAAGTTGTTCTTTGTTGATCATCTATTCCAGCTCGGATTCCTGTTTGAATTTGATATGATTTTTGATATTGAACAATAATCACTTCTATTTGAATTACCGGTACTACAATATCAATTTCATAGATATAATCTTTAAATTCCTGAATACGAGTTCTTGAACCAGAAACTACAAAACCATTAAGTTCAATAAATTCTTTAATCTCAAGGTTTTCTATTAATTTGGCTGGGAGTGTACCCAATACTGTTTCTATTGTTCTATTTTCTAATTGTACTAACTCTGTTTCTCTCAACCCTTCAGTAGTATGTTCTCCAATTAAGTATGAGTTATCTATTATTTTATATGTGTAATTTTCTCCTTCAAAAAGATGATTTAAAAGCTCATCAAAACTTATTTCATTAGCATTTAATGTTGTACTTACACCTTCTGGAGTGTCATACATAATGAAATTAATATTTAATTTATCTGCAGCCTCAATAATCATTTGAGAAGCATCTGCTTCAAAAGCTTTTACATTTATGTATCCCTGAGGATTAATTTTAATTTGAAATCCAGCATTTTCGACCGGATTATTTGTATTTCTAGTTTGAGTACGATTTCTTCTATTAGTATTCGGTTTAGGTGAAGGTTTTGGGTTTTCCTCAAGAATAGCTTTGTCTAAATAATAATTATCATTCTCATCTTTAGTTAATATTAAATTATTAGATTTAGCGATCATTTCCATTACTTGATCAAATGGCCTATTAAGTATATATGCAGATATTTTTTCTCCTTTTATACTCGGGGACAATACGACATTCTTTTTAGATATATCAGTAATAGCTTGTGCAACTCTTGGCAAAGAGTCATTTTTTAGTTTAACAGATAAAAATTTATTTTGATCATTATAGTTAACATCAATTTGTTTTAATGGTTCTGGTTTTTTTACAATTGGTATTTCTTGTTTTTTATTGAATACTAAAATATTGTTTACCACATCTACTTCTAACTGATGTTTTTGGATTAAAAACAGAAATACATCTTTAATATTAACATCATAAAAATTACTTGTAACTAGTTGATTTAATTTAATATCTACACTCACATTTAATTGATGTTCATCTGCTAATGCATTAATAAAATCATAAAGTGTTAGTCCTGTTAAATCAATTCTAACATTATCTTCTAATCCTTTTTTAGTTTTTGCAAGCTCATCTATTTTTTCTGTAAATGTTTTAATATTAGCAGGAGATTGTGAAAAGCTTATATTAAACATTAAAAAGCATACTGATATTATTAGAATCTTATATATCATAAATTTACGAATTAATAAGTATTGAGTAAATTTCATCTAAAGAAGTTGAGCCTTTTAAAAATAAATTGAATGCTTTATCCGCAAGTGTTTTACTTTTAATAACATCTAATTTCTCTAATGAGTTATTTTTTATAGCATTAATCACTTCATTGGTAATTGGTAGTATTTCATAAATAGCTTTCCTCCCTCTATACCCCGTATAATAACAACGATCACACCCATTAGCAACATAATGCGTATTTATAGCGATTTCTTTATTAAAAGATTTAGGTAAATCATTACTATTAAATTTTTCTTCTTTTTTACATATCTCACATAATACTCTTACCAATCGCTGTGCAACAGATATATTTATTGTTTCTGCAATTAAAAAAGATGGTACATCCATATCAATTAATCTAGAAATAGTGCCTATTGCAGAATTAGTGTGTATGGTAGACAACACCAAATGCCCTGTTAAAGAAGCCCTAATAGCCATTTGTGCAGTTTTTGCATCTCGTATTTCACCTAGCATAATAATATCTGGATCTTGTCTTAAAAAAGAACGTAATGCAGATGTAAATGTCAGTCCAATGTTTTCCTTTAATTGCACTTGGTTAATCCCTTTTAAAGTATATTCAATTGGATCTTCAACCGTTACAATATTTCTCTTAATATTATTTAAGTATTTTAGAGTTGCATATAAAGTTGTTGTTTTCCCTGAGCCGGTAGGCCCACTTATTAGAACAATACCATTTGTTTTTTTTATTGCTTCTAGATATAGTGATACATCTTTTTCTTCAAAACCCAGTTGGTTAATATCTAAATGGGAAGCATCTCTTCCTAATAACCTCATCACTACTTTTTCGCCATGATGTGTTGGCAAAATAGAAACTCTTATATCAAAATCATCATATTCTATTCTTCCGTCTTGAGGGAGTCTTTTTTCTGTGATATCTAAATTTGATTTAATTTTAATTTGATTGATTAACTCTAAATAATTGTCTTTCTTAATGTGATTTTTTTCTATAAGTTGACCATCAATTCTTAATCTCACTCTTACATCATCCTCATATATTTCGATATGTATATCACTCGCTTTAATATCTTTAGCTTCGAATATTAAGTCTTCTAAAAAATCGTTTCCATAAGTAACTAACTTAGGTTTTGTCTCATTTTTTCGATAGTAGATTGATAATGTTTTTTTTATAATTGAAGAATCTACAATTTCGAGGTTTATAGCTTTATTAAAAATGAGCTTTAACTCTTCTTGAATTACCATTTTTTCTAAATCTTTTTCTTGATCAAGAAAAAAAGCACTCATATCATCTGTGATTTCTTTAGGTATAATTAAAAAATGATTAGCGATATCTGAACTAATAGATTGTTGTAAATCAATACTTAAATTTATATGATTTAGATTATTTAGTCTCATTTAATAAGGAACATTAATATTGAATACATTTTTTATAATAACATTTATGATGAGGAATATTGACAGATACCCTGCTAAAGGAATTGTAAATGTTTTTTTAAATACTCTTGTAGTTCCATATAATATTAATGAGAATATAAGGCCTAGAATAAAAAATAGAACGAATGCTTTAAAATTAAATAATGGTGTAATCCCTAAAAGAAAGATCAAATCTCCTAAACCTATTGATTTATCTATAGGGTTAGTAAATTCTCTTGCTTTTAACGAAAAATATAATATTAAGCCAATAGTATTTATTAAAATAAAAGCAACATTATATAAGATAGAATTAAAATTTAAATCTATTGAAAAGTAGTTTACTACTAGTGATAAACTAAAAATTAGTATTGGTAGAATAACATGTATTTCCCTATTTTTTATGTCTTGATAAAAAATAATGTACAAAACCCCTATTAAAAAAAAGTATGAAAAATCTAACATTAAAATCAATCTTTTATAATTTCTTTTAATATGCGATCTTGATCTATTTGCCAAGTATTATAAACACCATCTCCATCAAAATCTTGAATTGATGTAGCTGTAGCTTTAAATGTATTTAGTGAAGCTTCTATAATTTCAATTTTATATACTGCTTGACCACCTTTATCAATTGTTGGAGCATGCTCAAAGCCTAGGTCCTCAAAATTGTTTGTATATTTTGAATGACGATAAAAATGACTCTTCTCTAAGCCATGTATCATACTCAACATATTTTGAGCTTCGATAGATTTAGCACTTGTTACGATTGATGTTTGATTAGGTACTACTAGATAAATAAGAATACCTATTATACATAATACAATTAGTATTTCTGATAAAGAATATGCTTTTAAATAATATTTCTTTTTGTTCTGTTTTAATTGTTCTTTATACATTTGTTATATTTTTTTGATTAATTCTCAAGTATTTTACTTAGATTAAAAATTGGAGAATACATTGCAATCATAATAAAACCGACAATTCCTCCAATTAAAACAATCATTATTGGCTCTAAAATCGTTCCTATCATTTTAGTAGAATGATCTATTTCTTCATTGTATTGATTTGCAAGGCCATCATACATCATATCTAGTTCATTAATTTGTTCACCTATTGTAGTTAATGAAATAATTTTAGGAGTAAAAAAAGAGTGTTTTTTTAAGCTATCTGCTAATGTTTCCCCTTTTAAGACATCTTTTTTTGTTGTAGAAATAGCTGTTTTTAATGGGTAAAATGAAATCATTTTTTCAACCAATTCTAAAGATGTAATTAAAGGGGTTTTCGCAGATAATAAAAGGCTAAAAGATTGACAAAATCTAGCTAAATAAATCTTCTTAATCAGTTTGCCAAAATAGGGCGTCTTTAATAGTATTGTAGATGTTAAGCTTCTATATCTAGAGTTTTGTTTAAGCAATTTGTGTATTACAAATATTGATATAGTAATTCCAAGGACAATTAAAGCTATCGCATTAAAATTATTAGAAACATTTACTACAAACTGAGTAATTTCTGGAAGATCTTTACCAAATTGTAGAAATACAGATGAAAACATCGGAACAACATAGTTTAGCATAAAATATAACACGACAAAAGTGATAAGTAACACAAATACAGGATAAGCTAATACAGAAATAACTTGTCGTTTCATTTTAATTTTTCTTGTAAAAAACTTTTGTAATTGATCAAGAATATCTGGTAATCGCCTTGTATCTTCTCCAATTTTTATACTATAATATTCATAAGGAGAGAAATACTTATGATTTTTCAAGGTTTCGTGAAGTGCTTTTCCTTTAACGACATTGTCGTTAATAATTTTATATATAGATTTAATGAATTTAGATTTTTGTTGATCTGTTAAAATGGTTAAAGCTTGATTAAAATCTACTCCAGATTTTATGAGTGTAGAAAACTCTCTATAAAAATCTTCTTTCTGCTTATCTGAAAATCTATTTAAAATTGACGCTGAAACATCAACGTTTAGTTTTAAAGATCCTCTTTTCTTTATTTGTGCATTATATATCCCAGTATCAATCTTCATTAAAAGAAATATTGTTTATAACATTAGAGATATTTTTATTTAAAAAATAATTTGCATGAATAGTATCCTTTAATAATTTTATGTTTAGCTGAAAGGTTTGATTTAACTCATTATTTTTAATATGTTTAACATCTACAACACCTATTTTAAATGTATCTGTCTTTACTTTATTTTTTCTTAACACATAATTTTCTTCTATTTTATAATTTATTATTCTGTCATCATAATACTCTAGAATGAGTTGATTTTCTTCTACATTAAAATTATGTGAAGCTTCAATATCATTAATAATTGTTGTATTAAATAAGTTATATTGCATTTCAGTGATATTTTCTTTTTCAAAAAGATATATTTGTTTCCCTACTAAATTAAATAGCACATACGAAAGTGTTATAATAATACTCATAAGCATTAAGCTTATCAGAGCTTCCAAGATTGTAAATGCCTTTAATTGTCTATTTTTCATTATAAGGAATTAGTTTATTTATTTTGTATGTTTTATTTCCTGTTTTTATAGTAAATACTAATACTATAGATTGTTCCAATTTGTTAATTCTAGCTGTTTTAGTTATTGTATAATCATTATATTCTAAAAAATCATTATCATAACTCTGTAGTTCGATACTCTCTTTAGTTAATAATTCGACTTTATGTTTTGCATTATAATATCTGGTGCTTTTGTTTTGTTCCATAACATTTAAATACACTGTTAATCCCACTAAAGCACATATAGAAATTATTGCAATTGCGATTACAGATTCTGCTAATGAAGAAGCTTTTAGTTTTTTAAAACTCTTTAATAACTTCATACTTTTTTTTATCAAAAGGGTTTTCAAATAGTGCTAACTCAATAAAATTTCCAGGCAAACTATCTCTATTTATTGATCCATTTAATATTACATTTTCATAACTGGAAGATTCATTCTTTAAAAAAAAACGATCTGTATAAATAGTTCCAATAATTTTTCCTTTCAATTGTGTTTTGCCATAACAGTAAACTTCACCTACAATCGTTGCATTTTTTTCAATACTCAACGATCGTTTTAGTGACGATGTATAAATATTTCCGTCTATTACAATTCCTCCTATTAATTTTGCATTCTCTTTTATAATAACAGATACAGAATCTATATCATTTTTAATATAGATACTTGAGGGATACTGAAGAAAAACATTTTCTTCAACAATTACTTCTTCTTTAGCTATAATCTGAATATTTCCTTTAAAATCAGATTTAATTCGCACTTTAGGTGCAATTATTAATACATCATTTAATCTTGTCGAACTATCAATTTCTAGGGTTTTTGAAGAAGTCAAAACAATATTACCTTTACAAGTAATATTATTAAATGCATTATAATTAGAGAGATCAATTACTTTTGGTTCTTTATCAAATTCATTAATAATAGCAGCATCCTTTTTTATATTATTTAAAGGTATATGGGGTAGGTTAGAAATATCAAAAATGATGTCCTTTTTTATTTTAGGTATCTTTTTAGTAGATTTTAATTCATTCCCTTTTATTTTTATTGAATTCCCTAAATTATTATTGATATACGATTGTTCAGTTTGGCCATAAGGGATTTTAAGATCTCCTAATATTTCTGTTTTCCCTGATAACTTTAAAGGTTTATTATAATCTGTTAAATACAATGCTAATTTGTTTTTAACATGTGATTTTTCACCAATTAAAGCAGTTTTTAAAATCGTATCGTTTTTAAAAATTGTTTTACATATTATTATATCGTAAAACCCCCATTTTATTTTTTTCCAATATGTGTTCTTTTCATTATTAAATACATTCAACCTTTCTAATTCATTATATGATTTTTCTTGTGAATTATTAAGAATATAATTGAATGATGAATTGTTATTGTTAATTAACTCCTCTTGAGAAAAAAGATTATTGTTAAGTGCATTATGATAATGAGAGATTAATACTAAGCACCCACTGAAAACAGAAATAATAAGGCAAGTAAAAATTGCATTAATCAAAGAAGAAGCTTTAAATTTTGCTTCTTCTACAAACTTCTTAAAATATTGCTTTTGCATTAATTTTAGATCTTCAATTTTTAATTATTTGCCTATTAAAAACAGATAAATAATTAATATTCTAATCTAAAGGTTAAGGTTGTAAATGAATTAAGGTATATACACAAAAAAAGCAAGGGGATTCCTTACTTTTTTTGTGTATATCGATATTTTAAAATTTGTGAGTTTAAATAAATCCTTTTTCTTCAGCAATTTTAAATAAGTTTCTATCTCCTTTTCCAACAACATTAAACACTTCTTTTAATATCCTCTTTCTTCTTTCTATTGCCGCTATAGATAATGGTAATATATTTGGTAACTCACTCATTTTAGCACCATGTGATAATTCATATAATATTTTTCTATCTATCGCATCTAATAAAAAATCGTTAGAAGTTAATTTACGCATTAGTTGCACTACAGTTCTACTATAAAATGGAGGTGATTTTATAATTGTTTGAATTGCTAGCTTTAATATTTCTGGGTTTAAATCGCTCTTAACCAAAAACCCATCTGGATCAATACTTTTAAAAATACTGTTAACTCTATAATTATCATTGTAGGTAGTTGACACCACTATTTTTATATCTGGCAATAGTTGTCTTATTTTAATTCCTAAATCTTCACCACTAAGGATTTTTCGATCTTTTGAATGAGGTAATTTTATATCGAGAAAGATAATATCAATTGGGTTATTTTTTGGGATTTCTTTTATTTTCATATAAGCAGAATCACAATTATCTGCTGTATCAATTTTAAATTCTATTGTCTCATTATTAGAGCTTAGATCTAATAATGCATTTTTGTAACTATCGACAATTAATGGGTGATCATCAATAATTAAAACATTGTATAGTTTAGTCATAATTTAAAAAATTTATCAAAAATGAATATTTCTATATTTATTAAACATTAATCTTAAATAACTAATCAAAACTTAAAAAAGTTTCTATAGCTGGCCAAACAATATCTGGTTGTTCAACATAAACAAAATGCCCTGCTTTTGGAACTTTAATTAATTTTGCATTAGGCATAGTCGTTTCCCATTCTTCTACCATATCCATGGGAATAGCTTCTTGCTTGCCATGTAATATTAACGTAGTAATGTTTAGATTTTTTAACGCAGGTCGTAAATCCCAATTACCTAAGGACGTAAAGGTTGCGCTATTAGTAACTTGCATACCAAATTTAATTGCTTCTGGTGGTGCCGTACAACAATCTCCTTTTACAATTGATACAGGTAACCCTTCTGCTAATCTTGGTTTTAAAGCAATATTCCAATACTCTTTACATACTTTGATTATATTATCTTCCCCCTGAATTAGTTCTTGAAAAAAGCCAGCCATTTGCTGTTGCTCTTCTATAGATAATCGATTTGCAAGATTTACACCATATCTTGTAGAAAAATCACCTTGCATTGGTGGTACCGGGCCTAGAAACACCATCTTAGATACTTTATTTGGGTATTTTATTGCATATTGTGCAGCAACCATAGGACCAAAAGAATGTGCTATTAAATTTAATTTGTCAAGCTCAAAAAATTGACGAAGTGTTTCTAGATCACTAATATGATTGTTAATATGTAGTTTATCTGTGTTTTCAGGTAAGCTTGATTGCCCACCTCCTCTCTGATCGTAATAAAGTAGTGTGTATTTTTTAGCTAAAGGTTTAAAATCTGCAACCATATATTCACTATCCATACCAGGACCACCATGAATAACTACCAATGTGTCCTTACCACTACCTTCAATTTTATAAAAAATATTTAAGCTGTCTGATGTTTTAATAAATCCTTTTTTAGCAATAATTTTCACTTTTTTCTCAAGGTTTTTTTTCTCTTTCGAACCACAGTTCATTAACATAAGCGTTAAGAAGAAAACTGAAAGATAGATTGACTTATATGATTTGAATATCATAGCGCATTTAAAGTATATTTATAAAATACTAAAATAGTGATTTTATAATCAGTTTTATAGTACTAAAAGTCTTAATTAAATAAAAATATTAACTCTTTTTAAAATCAAAATAATAATGGTTTTTTACTAAAAAACTTCTGAAAGAGAGTTTTAAAAGCTGATAATAATTATTGTACCGTAAGTACAAAATCTGAAAAAATTGCTTATTCTATGGTATTAAAAAAAAATAGAATCTCATTTACCTAAAGATCAATTTTTTAGAGTACATAGAAGTTATATTATTAATATTAACTCGGTTAATGGATTTGAAGGGAATATGCTTTTTGTAGGTGAGAAAAAGATTCCTATAAGTAAAACTTATAAAGATGTTGTTTTTAAGTTATTTCACACTATTTAATTTTAGAGACATCAAGCTTTATACGCATTTTTTACAATGACAAACTTGCTCAATTCTGTTTTTCTTATTGATAGCCGTATCGCAGTTCTCAAATACTTTTTGAAACTTTTTAAGATTGGATCTCGAATATGAAACTTGACTAAAATAAGCGTTATCATTTAAGAGTTCATAGGTGTCTTCTAAAATAACCTTTCCTTTTTCTTTATTAAAAAACGAAAAAGGAATTGAAGATATTACAATATCAACAGGAGCTTTTATATATTGTTTTACACGATGGGCGCTATCATTAATAACAATTAATCTAGTATCTGTAATTGTATTTTTTACATGCTCACAAAAATCTTTATTAACTTCAAAGGCATATACTTTGGATGTGGCAGATATATTGTCTAATATCTCTCGAGTAATATTTCCGTGACCAACACCAAACTCTACAATAATTTTATCTTCTCCTTTTGGAAGGTGTTTACAAATTTCAATTTCTACATACCTGCTTGTTTCAGTTATTGCTCCAGTAACTAAAAAATTCTTGGCAAACGCGATTGAAGTTGCAATTTTCTGATTCATTATTTTTTTATTGTATTCTTATTTTTTATCTAAATTTTAAATCCCAAGATAGCGTAAATGAATAAATCCAGAAAAATGATCCCGGATCAAAGCTAATTTCTTGATGAGATACTCCTGCCTGAATTCCCCAAAGATTTCTATTATTTGAAGAAGTGAAAAAGTATCCTAAATTTAATGTTTGAGATTGCAAATCTATAATTTCTGTTTCATTTCCTCCAAAATCAAATCTGATAATCGAAAGGTCTGGTGAAAATCCTACTCCACCCTCAATACTTAAATAATTATTTGCATCACTTCTATACCTTCTGTAAGCCAATCTTCCTGATTTGCTCGATCCAAAATCTCCAGGAGTTATAAAGGTTCGAAAAGACCAATAGCTATTTCCTGTATACCAACCTAAAGATGCTGTATAAATATTAGTTGTTTCAGTAAACTTTAGTGATCTAAGTCCAAGAGAAACCTCTAAACTTAAAGGCAAGGATTTATGTAATTCTGCACCAAATCTAAAATCTGGATATAAAAACGAATTTGATACTCCAAAATTAAGGTACGCGTATAACCCATTAGCTATTCTTGGATATAAATCTACCTCAAACTGAGCTCCAGTAGCTTCAAATCGCCTGCTTACATTAAGCTTACTATGAATACTACCATATTTTGTTTGTCGTACATATTTTAACAAATAAAACTGCTGCGGATCAAATACTTCTGAATAAATATCGACAGAAGCTCTTAATCCAACCACATTACGACTAAGCTTATCAATTAAACTTAACCTATACGATTTGGCTTTTTCATGATCAGGATGAGTTTTCAATATTTTTTTAAGGGTTAGCAATGCTTCTTCTTTATTATTAGATTGATCTTCTGCACTTGCTTTTAAATATAAAAGTTCTGGATCATCAGGAAGTTGCTTTAACGCATTCTTTGTCATTTCTAATGCATTAAATGGGGTTTCACTCCACAACTCATTTCTAATTGCGGCTTCCCAAATATCTAATCGCCCTGTAACATTTTTTAATACATAATTAAATTCTTTTCTGGCTTTTTTATAGGCACCATCCCAAGAATATGTGGTTGCTAAAAAAGCACGAATATCATGGTAATTTGGATATTTTGTTAAAATCAGTAATAAAGTATCCTGAGCTTGCTTGCGTTGTTTATTAAAGGCTAATTCTCTAGCTTTTTCAAACGCTTTATCCGGATCTCCTTTAAAAGTAGTTTCCTGCCCAAACAAATTAAAACTTATAAAAAAAAGTAATATGAAGTATTGTTTATTCATAATATTAATCTGCCCTTATTTTAAGGTTTTTTTAAAGGTTAAATATTCAGGGATATCTGGGTATTTTGTAATTATACTATCCATTATTTTATTTGCCTGATTTAAATTGTTCATCCGTTGATGAGCTTTTGCCATCTTAAATCCTAATTCCGGGCCTTCTAGCTTATTTTTTATAGCTTGATCAAAAATTTGAATTGATTTTTCTTCTTGACCCGACCACCAATACATATCTAAAATAGCTGAGTAAGCATCATTGTAAAAAGGCGATCTTTTAAGTGCGTTTAACAATACTTTTTCGGATTCAGCATAACTTCTTTCCCAAGCCAGGGTTCTTCCTTTTAAGATTCTGGCATCTGTATAATTTGGAAATTCATTTAAGATATAATCACAAAGCAATCGCGTTGTTTCGTATTCTTTATTAAACGATAAATCTCTAGCGATTAACAATAACTCATCATAAGTTTTATCGTTAGCATACTTATTAATAACTGCAAGTTGAGCTTCAGAAAATTTAGTTTTAGGTTGAACGTATATGTTAAGAGAGTCTGGAAAAATTTTATTTCTTTGAGTTACATAAGCATTCATTTTTTTAAACTCAATTAATGTATCTTCCATTTCTTTAACAATCTCCTCTTCTATTACTTTATAAGTTCCAAAGTTTTCTTTTATTTTAAATAATTCTCCATCGGCATATAAATAGTCTTTATAAATAATATCATTAAGGCCTCCCTTATATCTCATTAGCGGAATAGAATTTCTATTTCTAAATTGTCTCATAGTATCTAATCCTTTACCCATCCAAGCTGTTTTTTCTAAAGGCTTAAACTTGTGATTATTTGTTAAATAGCTCAATAAACTTGGAGTAACGTCCCAATGCGATGAAATGGACTTAAATTTTTCAATCTTTTTTTGCAATGGGCTAAAGATTAGAAAAGGCACATGAAATCTACACAGCTTATCTTTCTGAGCAATAGGAATCAACCTATGATCCCCTGTAATAATAAATATAGTATTTGAATAATCAGGGCGTTTTGCATAAGCATTCATAAACTCCTTAATGGCATCATCAGTATACAGTAAGCATCCAAAAATATCTTTATGATTTAAAATTTGTTCTTTTAAAGATGTAGACCTATGAGAAGAGTTGCTTAACATTTCTTCTACTTTGGTCATATATGCTTCTTTTTTAGGAAAATCAAAAGGTTCATGGTTTGAGAGTGACATTACAATATCTAACCTTGGTTGCTTCTCAAGATCTAAAGAAGATAGTGCTTTCCTGAAAATCTCACTATCTGGATACCCCCAAGAAAATCCGTTATCATCACTTTTGGTTTTCACATAATTTGGACCATATTTCTTTTCATCTATAAGATTATCAATTCCATTATATTCTAAAAAATTAACTTTTCGATCAAAACTAGAAGGTCCTCCAGAAAAATAAGAAGTATTATATCCATTAGATTTTAGAACACTCATAAGTGATATGTGTGAAGGTGTATCTACTAACTCTAAAAAACCTTTCTCTCCATAAGGTAATGAGCCAAATAAAGCTGGTAAAATTCCAAATGAGCGCCCCGTAGTACTTACAAAATTTTCCCAGTACAAGGATTTTGTAATCAATGAATCTAAATACGGTGTGAATCCGCTAAAATTATTACCATCAACAAATTCACTCCCCAATCCTTCAACAACAATTACAACTACATTAGGTTTATCTTCTCTAACTTCTAAAAATGATGATAATACATCTTCAGAATTGTCTGTTGATTTTAATAATGGATAATCTTCTCTATCAAATATATTGTATGCATTTAGCTTATTTTTCTCTGATTGAAATTTTATAATACTCTTTGTTAAATACGAAGTTTTATTTTGATACATTTCTGAAGAAGCATCAGGAAGTGCTAATTTTATACTTCCAAAAACTAAAATAAAAAGTGCTCCAGTTCCTATAAAAATGCGATTATTTATATATTTTTTAAGTAGTATGTATGATAAAATAAATGCTAAAGGAAAAATTATAAAGGGTAAGAAATATGCAATAGATATAGATTCTGAAACTGTAACTGTACTAAATATGTCATCATAAGAATATCCTAAGATATCAGCCCCTAAATTAACCAAGGTTGATAGACTGTATTTTACCAATGAAAATTGAATAATAACAAATACTACTAGTAATATATTTATAACAATAAGAGCTCTTTTAAAAAACAACTTTATTAAAAAGAAAATTGGGAATAGTAAAACACCAATGATGAGGCCGCACCAAAAATCGTTAAGTAACTTGTATAGAATTGCTGATCCTAAATTTGGAATTATAATTCCCGAAGGTTTAGAAGAATAAATTTCAAATACACTGATACACCAAAAAGCACAAATAAAAGCTAGTATGGCGTACCCATAATTATATATATCTTTTGTTTGTAAGTTAGATTTCATATCTCCTTTTTTAAATTCTTATACTCCAGTATTAACTAATCCTCTTCGTTTCATTTTCCCCCATTTCTTTTTCTTATTAAAGTAATAATCAAAGTTTCCTTTAATAGCTGCATATAATACAAAAGGGTGTAACACAAAGGGTTCTAAAGCACTTATTAAAACTAATTTATATCCTGTTCCTTTCTTTTTATATTGATGAAATGTTAGTTCTTCAGAATAAATGGCTATAATAGAAAACAGTACTGAAAACAGGTAAGCCATAAATGTAAAGCATAATGCATACTCCCATCTTACTTCTTGTAATACAACTAAAACAGTAAAGTAAATAATCCCTATTATTTCAATAATTGGAGCCAATCGCTCAAAGAGTAACCAATATGGGTAGCTTAATAATCCAAAAGATCCGTATTTTGGATTGAATCCAATTTTACGATGTTTTTTTAAAGTCTCTATAGTACCTCTTGCCCATCTGTTACGTTGAGATACAAGTACTTTATAGCTATCTGGCGCCTCAGTCCAACACAACGGATCTGGAATATAAGACACTCTATATTTTAGATTCTGTTCTTCCATATACCGTCTCATCCGTACCGTAATTTCCATATCTTCTCCAACAGTATTAGTATCGTATCCACCAACCGCAATGGCAATTTCTTTATCAAAAATCCCGAAAGCACCAGAAATTACCAATAAACCATTTAATCTGCTCCACGCCATTCTTCCTAATAAAAATGCTCTTAAATATTCTAAAATTTGAGATTGAACAAGAAAGCTTTTTGGCAAATTAACATCTATTAGTTTCCCATTTTTTATCACACAAGAATTCGCAATACGGATAACACCTCCTGCAGCAATTACTCTCACATCTGTAGCTTCAAGAAATGGTTTAATCATTTTTTGAAGTGCGTCTTCCAGCAATAAGCAATCTACATCTATACAAGCAACATATTTACTTTTGCTAATATTAAGCCCTACATTTAAAGCATCTGCCTTACCTCCATTTTCTTTATCAATAACTGTGAGTTTTTCAAAAGCTGGATTTTTAGATTTAAACACTCCTTCGCGTAGAGGTTGTGTTTTAATTTTTTCATTAACAATATAATCTACCTTCTCTAAATCGTAAGCTTTAATTAATTTTTCTAAACTATCATCATCACTACCATCATTTACAATAATTACTTTATAATTTACATAATGATTAGACAATAAAGACCTTACATTTTCGACAATATTTAAGCTCTCATTATATGCAGGAGCTATTATGGTTATTGAAGGTGATATGGTAGAAGATAAAATATCTTTATAATTAACAAAACTATTTTTCTTAACATATTCTATAGTTTCTCTTGCAGAAATTACCGATAATATGATATACGATGCAATTGAAGCAAATGCAAATGCAAAAAACAAATAATGTAAGATTTGTAATATAATATTAACTGTACTCGTATCCATAATTATACTGCATTTACAAGTTTTAACATTGCTGGTGTTTTTTTATGAGTAGGGAGATCTTGTAGCCCCATATACTTATCTATATTAATAGATTTTAAAATTTTAAGCGCTAATAATTGTATCTCAAAATCTTTATGAAACAAGTGTTTTTCAACAAATGGCTCGTCTGAAGGCACTACCAATTTTTCTAAAAATTCGAAAAAACTTATTTGTTCTTCCAGGCTTAACCCATTAAAGTTAGCTTTTAACCTATCTTTTGCTTCTATACCATATAAATCGGTAAGGACTTCTATAGTACGTATTCTAATATTTTTATTTTCGTGTGGAAGCAAGTCCATTAATGCATCTTTTACTTCAAACTGATTATAAATTTGAGCGAGCTTTAATGCAAATAATACTACAGTATCATTGTTAGATTTTAACCAAGGTTTAATATCACATATTTGCTGATCTTCGAATTTATTTAGTACTTCTAATAGTTGTACTTGCTGCCATTCTGATAAAGGTGTCGTTAAATTATTTAAAAAAGAAAGCCCTTCAAACTTAAACATATTAACTAGGTACAATTGGGTTTCTTTACGTACTTCTACTCTAGGGTGTTTAATGAATTTTGAAATTTCGTGATGTGATTTTTCTATTTTAAAACGTGTTAATTCTGTTATTCCTTTTGCAATTACATACCAATTTTTATTTTTTAGTTTTAACATCGCATAATCCATTAACCCCGTTTTGCAGTAAAGTATTTTAATAGATTCTGACATCTCACCAGAGATTTCATTCATTAAATTATCTAGAATTGAAATGATTATTTTCCTTTTGGATGCTACTAAAACATCTTTCTTTAATTTTTCTATTATATTTTTTTGAGGCTCACTTATTAAGTTATCGTCCCCTTCTCCTGCATATAAATATTCAACTAATAGTGTTTCATAACTTATTTTTAGTTTTTCAGTTTCTATTTTCTTTTTTCTTAAAAAAGCGCGAACTATTTTTAGATAGATTGTTAGCACAATTATTATTGATATCATAACAAGGCTTACTACCCAGACTAACTT
The DNA here is from genome assembly GCA_003443635.1 of Flavobacteriaceae bacterium. Lineage (NCBI taxonomy): Bacteria > Pseudomonadati > Bacteroidota > Flavobacteriia > Flavobacteriales > Flavobacteriaceae > Flavobacteriaceae bacterium. The sequence continues at coordinate 45,527 of CP031964.1, forward strand.
AATTAGAAAGGGAAATTCCTTGTAATACTCAATAAAATATTGATAATCCATCTTATTTTAACTTAAAAGTCTTTTAACCCTAATCACTAACTCATTTGGGCTAAAAGGTTTACCCATAAAATCATTTGCTCCTAAGCTAAATGCTTTTAATATCATCTCTTCCTGACCTGCAGAAGAAAAAACAATTATTGGAGTATCTTTTTCTAGCTTATTTCTTAAATGACTAATCACTTCTAATCCACTTACAAAAGGCATCATAACATCTGTTAAGATCAAATCAGGATTGTGAGTTTCAATCAGTTCAATGGCTTCTTTACCATCTACAGCTATTAATAATTCGTAGCCTTCTTTCTCGAGTCTAAATTTTAATAGCAACGAGAGTGTCGAATTATCTTCTGCTAATACAATCTTTTTTGGGTTCATCTAACGTCTCTTTAAGTTCATTTAGTAATTCAGCTTTAACCCTTATAAGTGTGGAAACACATAGTTTAGCTAGTGTTTCTACTTCTTCAAGGTGTTCTTCTTTTCTAAGGTGATTTTCCATCTTAAGTATAGATGGTTCTAAAGACGCAATCCCAAACATGGTTATGTTTGGCTTTATTTTATGTGTTATCTGGAATAGGGTGTTCCAGTTTTTATTTGGTAATTCTTTATTAAAAGTATCAACAAATTCATCAATAATTTCAACAAACAACTCTATAACCATTTTAAAAACAGCTATATCATCAAGTGTATCTTCTTTTAGACTTTGTAGGTCTATGTATTTATAATTTACTGTGCTCACTATGTTCAAATTTGGAGTATTTGTTTACACAAGCTTTTTAATTTTATTATTAAAAAGTAGGGCAATATATATAAAAATATCGACAAAATGCAAAAAAATAAGGTTAAAATGCATTTTTATATAAAAATAGATTAAAAGGTGATTATCAGGGAAGTGTAAAAAATATGAAATAAAAAAGATAAAGAATCATTCATTTTCAAAGGTTTAAATTTATTAAAACAATGTTAAACTATTAAAATAGTTATATAACTGTTTTAATAGTTTTTATATTTATCACCATTGCAAATTTAATTTTTAGTTAAAAATCAATTTTAAAATGTATAAAACAATCTATCTTTTATTTATCTTTTTTTTTATCAGTAAAAATGTATCTGGACAAAATTATAATGAGCTCGTTTCTCAAGCAATCGAACTTCATACAAATAAAAAATATGAGGCTTCAATAAAAATTTGGGATAATGCTTTTAGTATCCATAACGGATACTCCACGGATTATTACAATGCAGCTTGTACAAATTCATTAGCAGGCAATGCAGACAAAGCTATTAGCTATTTAAAAAAAGCTATTAAAACAGGTTGGACTGATATTAATTGGATGAAGCAGGATAATGATCTATCTCCACTGCATGATTTAAAAACATGGAAAACATTTATAGCACAAATTCCAAAAATTCAAGAAAATTATTTAAGTTCTTTAAACATCGCTATGAAAAAAGAGCTAGAAAATTTAAGGGTTAAAGATCAAACTCTAAGACGATTATTACCAGATTTAGAAAAGCATTTTGGGCGTGACTCATATAATTACAAATGGTTTAATTATGAGTTAATACCAGAAAACGACAGTTTAGTTTTAGTAAGAGTTATTGATGTTATTGAAAAAAATGGCTGGATGGGCATAAGTGAAGTTGGGGAGTTAGCAAACCAATCGTTATGGTTAGTTATTCAGCATGCGCCTTTAAAAATACAAGAAAAATATTTATCTCTTTTAGAAGAATCTGTCGAAAAAGGTGAATCTAAAGCAAGGTATATGGCTTTTTTAACAGATAGGATTTTAATGCGTAAAAATCAGAAACAAATATACGGAACACAAGCACGTTGGAATGCTGATAAAAAAAAGAATATTATCTATCCAATAAAAAATTATGAAACTGTTAACGATAGACGAAAAAAAGTAGGGCTTGAAACCATTGAGCAATACGCAAACAATAATAGTTATTTATATGAGCCTAAAAATTATAACTAATCTCTCCTATTAACAGAAAGATAAGTATCTCTGTTGTATGAAATACATTAAAGAAAAAGGTTATAACCCACTATTATCTATCATAAACTCACCTAACATATTATCTAGACCTAATTGAAATAGTGTACCTCTAACTAAATCTTGCATGTTATTTAGTTCAATATAACTCATCGAGAAACTAATTTGCGGTATTGGAGTTTCTAACAATAATGATTTACAAGATTCATTATTTTTACAATCTTTACATAGATGTGGCCTGTTAAGTGACTCATTAATATTTTCGGAAAACTGAATTAGCTCTACTGGAGAGAGAAATAAACCTGTATTTCTGAAAACCATTTGAACTCTCTTAAAATCTTTGGCAAACCCCCTTTTCCATTGAAATGCTATACCAAACTCATTGTAATAAATAGTATTTATGTCATCCATTATCCTAATAATTATTAATAGCAATCCATTCTAATTTGTTCTCTATTTTGAAACTCACTTATAGGTAAGTTTAACTGTGTTTTAGTTATCCTTTCTAAAACTTTGATAACTTGATTTTGCATCGCTACAGACCCACAAATAAGAACAACTCCTTTATTCTTTAATACGTTGGCCATAAATTCAGCTTCTTCAAAAATTAAATCTTGCACATACACTCTTTCTTCTTTTTCTTGTGAATAAGCTATATTTAAGGTAGATAGTCGCCTTGTTTTTTTAGCAGTTTCAATAATATCATTATATAATTCTAATGATGTTTTATTACGCCCTCCCCAAAACAAATGTGTTTTAACTTTTTTATTATTTTCATTTAACATTCCTAAAAAAGGAGCTATCCCTGTACCATTAGCAATCATAACAACAGTTTTTGCATTAGTTGGAAAGTTAAACTCTTTGTTTTGCTCTATTGAAGCTTTAATAACATCATTATTTTCAAGTTTATTAAAATATGTAGAGCAGATACCAAATTGGTGTTTTTTAATGCTTAAGAGAATGTCTCCATCAACTTTACCAATAGAATACAAACGCTTTACATTATCTTGTTCTGGATAAAATGCAAATAAATCTCCTGATCGAAATTTTGTTTTATTTAATGATTTTAAACGTAATAAAAATGTATCATCTTCATTAATTACAGTTTTACTAATAACTTTAAACGGTTTATCATTTTTATTTTTTTTAACTTCTGGCTGTTTTATCAGAATTGGTAACCCTGTTTTTTCGTTCCACAATTTGATCCAGTTTTTAAAAGATTCAAAAGATTGGTTGTTTATTTTGTGTAATTCTAAAACAGATTTGAAATTTGAATGTGAGTTTAAAAAATCATCAATTTCAATAGCATACTTACAAAAATCTGGATATGCTAAAGAACCAAATCCCAAAACAGAAAAATGAAGTTTATTATTAGGTTTTATTTTATTAAAAACCTGTTTGAATTTTTTTGCATTTATAGGGGCATCTCCTTCTCCATAAGTAGCAGTAAAAATAATTAAATGCTGTGCTTTTTTGTAGAAGTCATATTTATTTAACTCAGAAATAAAAACTGTTTTATTTAAATCTAAAAGCGCATTGTATAACATATTTGCAAAACCAAAAGTGCTACCAGTTTCAGACCCAACTAAAATAATATACTCGCATTCATCCTTCTTATATTTATTCTTTAAATTCTTGCTTTTTTTACGTCTTCTTATCGTCATTAAGAATCCTGAATACATAAAAAACAAAATAGAGATAGATGCTAATAGTAAAATGATTGACCATAGTATACTTCCTTGCCCTGTATGCATTATTAAGCTCCAATTGGATGCAAGAGTTACAAAAGGATATTCTATTTCACTTAGTATTTTTCCAGTATATTGATTAACTATAATTTCCTTATCTAAAAGTTTAATATAGAAATAATCTTCTGCATCATCAGAAAAAGGAAACTCTACACCTCTAACATCCTTTAATTGTATAGAATTAAATACATCAAACTCCTTAACCTCTTTTTTAGGCGTATCAGTTATTGTATTATAATTTATATCATGATTTATTTTATTTGAAGGAAGTAAAGAAAATTTTTCCAACGATAAATAGACTCCCGTTAATGCTATAATTAATATTGGAATTAATAAAAATCGACCAAAAATGATATGGTAATACTGCTCAAAATATTCTTTATTAATTTTTGAAAAGAAGCGTTTTAGATTACCTTGTCTCTTGATAATTAAGAGTACTCCAGTAATAGCTATTAAAAACAATAAAAAAGAAACTAATCCAACAAAAAAACGACCTATTCTTTTTAAAAATAGGGATCTATGCAAATTAGTTGCAAATTTAAAAATAGGTTTTTTTTCTATTATGTCACCTATTTTCTCACCAGTTATTGGATTAATATAAAAAAATTCATTTTCTCCTTCAGTAGTTATAACCGAAGCACTAACAAAATCATTATTATCTATTTCAACAGTTAAAATTTCATCGTAGGTTTCTTCTAATATTGATATAGTTTGTGATAAACGTATCTCTTTTGCAGCTTCAATATTATAAGGTTGCAGCTGATTGGAGATAGGTTCAAAAGCTAAAATAATCCCAGTTACAGAAGCTAATATTAAAAATAAAGCAGAAGAAATAGCTAAAGTAAGATGGCTATATCTCCAAATTGAAATAGTCATTTAACTCATATTACTGGGGTAACATACGGACATATCTTATAAACCCTGTTCCTTCAAATTTACTTTTAATCGTTTCTGATGTTAATTCAAATTCTACATCAGAAGTATTATATCCTTTATCTTCTATAGCAGTTTCAAAGCGAATTTTATAGCCTGTATCAATTTTATCATCATCTAGTTCAATAATACTAATCCTCCTTTGTCCACCACTAATAGTAGCTCCAGTAATAGCATCTATGTCTGTACGTCTTTTTCCATAAAATTTCCACCACTCTTTAATATCGTGATACCATTCTTTATCATCTCCTTGCACATAAAGTGTTTTTTCGTATTCTCCTTCTGGGTTCATTAATGAAATAGTAATGTAAGCGCCTTCCCCTGTATAATTAATCATTTGAATCAAGCATTTATATTTGCTACTTGGCGCATTGCTTTTAAACCCAAACAATGCAAAAACAACGATTATTAATACTGGAATTATTTTAAAAATCTGTGCTCTTTTCATCTTTCTATTTTAAAAAACTGATATCTATATTATTTTTTTGTAGTAACTCGTTTTCACTTGCTAAATCAAAAACAGATTCTTCAAAACTTGTTTTTATGTTTTTGTCTGCTCCTATAGCTATTAGATATTTAATAATTTTATCGTCTTTAGCAGTCATTACGGCTTTATGTAGGATAGTAACACCTTCGTCATTTATTGTATTTACATCAATCTTAAATGCCTGCAAATATTTTAATAAATCTAAATTGTTTTTATCTAAAGCAATATGTAACAGAGTACTTCCACTTTCTTGGGGGGTATTAAAATCAAAGTTTTTAGATTGTAATAGTTTTAATTTACTCTCAAAACTTTCTTTCCTTGCTGAGCTATAAGAATTAATTAGATAATACCCAATATTATTTCCTTTTGCATCATTCCCCTCTATACTTGCCTCTTTATTAATAATAAATTCTACTATTTCAGGAGTGTTATATCGTATAGCTAGAGCTAGTGATGAAACACCTTTATTATTCGTATTATTAATATCTTTTAAATAGGTTGATAAAAATGAAACTATTTCAAGGTTATTTCTTCTAACTGCATTCATAAAAGCAGTATTTCCTTCATTATTAGCTTGATTTACATCTACACCTTTATTAATAAAATAATTAAATACCTCTTTATCATTACTTCTAAATGCTAAAGTATGTAACGGTGATTCTCCTTTATCTGTAATTGTATTTGGTTTAATACCTAATGATTCTAAGTACTTAAAAAACTCTAAAGAATTCGCTTTTCTACGTAACCCCTGGCTAGCAAAAAACATTGCGTTACCACCTTCTTTATTAGGTTTCTTATAGGAAACTCCTTTTTTAATAAGTGTATTTAACATTTTGGTATTACCAGATCTGGCAACATAGTTAAAAATTCCATTTCCATTAGTATCTGTAGTATTAATATCTATTCCTTTAGATATAAAGTATTCAATTTCTTTAAAATCTTTAACATAAGGTGCTACTAATAATAAAGCATTTGCTCCATAAAGAGTTTTCTCTTCTTTAATATCTACTCCATTAGATATAAGTAGGTCATATAATTTTGGATTGGTTTGCCCATTTAAAGCGGCATAGTTTAGTACAGTATTGGCATTACTGTCTTTAATATCCAGTTTAGCCCCATTTTTAATTAAAAACTCCATTAACTCTACATTATTTCTACTAGCTGCCCAAAAAATATAAGTTCTAGCATCATGAGTTAACATATTAACATCTACTTTCTCTTTTTTAAATATATGTTTAATCGTTTCATTATCTACACCATCTAAAATTGCATATGATAGCCCATTAAAGGTAGATTGGTTAAACTCTAAAATATTATTGCCTTTAGCAATTTCTTTATCTATAAGATCTATACTTGGATTGGCTTTCCAAAATGCTCTATCTAAAAACACATTTGTATTTTGAGCACTTCCATTAAATACAATTACAAATAATAATAAAGTTATATATTTCATTTTGAAAATTTATTTTTAATTAATCTAAATAAGGTTGCAAATATATGATAGAATGATTCTAAATAAAATTTATTTTGTTACTTTTTAGTTAATTTAACGTTTAGATAATCTAATCGAATAAGCTTTACATTTCTTTATTAATTTTCTTTTATATTATTTTATTTTCTATCCATTATTTAAAGTCTTTTTTAAGTTTATATTTAAATAGTTATAAAATAAAAAAGCATCCCTATTTTCTGTTAAGAAAAAAGGGATGCTTCTCGTTGATAAGATTCGCACAATCACGATTCTCACTATTTACTAGATGTTATTTCGAAAACAACACAATATCTCTATGTTAGAGAGTTATATATTATTAAGTTTAAACAGTTTTTAAATCATCTTTTATGTGAAGGGTATTTTTAATTTTTATATTTCTTAGAAATTTATTTTTACTCATTAATATAAGGTTCTGATTTCAAAGAATCTCTCAATTCAAAAAATAGAGAGATTCTTTTTTATTGGAAAATGAACTTGAAGATCATTTTGCCAAAAGATTAATGCTCTAAAGGAATTCCTTCAAATTGACATGTGAAAGGAATAAAACCTGGACATTGAGAAACACAAACCAATCCAGTACAACAACCACTATTATTACTACTAGGTGTACATGCACCTGAAAAGCCTATACACCCTCCTGGATTTCCTCCATTAATTAATTTTTGATCATTCTTGTTTAGGATTTTTCCTAAGTTTTTTAAATTTTTCATAATACATAATTTTAATAATCTAATAAAGCCTTGAGCGTTTTAATAATACTCAAGGCTAGGTTTTTTTACTCTAAAAAGGACATTGACATGTACCTAAAATACATACATTCCCAAATTTACATGGAGCTGCATTACCACAATCTTCGCCTGAAGGCTCACAAGTAGGACATAATATTGCCCCTCCTAATACTTCTTTTTGTTCAGCTCTATTTAAAGCTTTTCCTAGTTTTAATAAATCTTTCATAATAAAAAAGTTTTAATAATTAATAAAACCGTGAACATTTAAAGGCACTCACAGTATATGCCTATTCTTCGCGAAAGAATATTGTTAACTATCTAATTTGAATTATTTTCATATTAAATAGTAGGAATTTTATTTTGCTCGTTGAATTCTTGATGATTATTGTTTATATCATCTTTAACCTCAACTTATCTGTATATTTTTTATAAAGAATTAGTTTTATATAAAAAGAATCTTGAAGAATCAAACCTTCTCATTAAGAAGAAGGTTTGATTAATCTATAAATTACCCGCAAGGTGGCTCAAAATAAATGCCTTCAACACATCGATTTGATCCTCCTATATTTGCACAAACAAATCCAAAAGACAAGTTACTAGGTCCATGTGAATGAAAACAATCACAATTGTTATTACATTCATCATTTGTATTTCCTGTCCCTCCAATAAAAAGACCTCCTTTAATTTCTTTTTGTTCGTTTTTAGATAAAGAATGAGCGCCTTTTAAATTTTGTAAATTTCTCATAATTATATTTTTAATACATTATTTAAGGCTGTGAACATTTAATGGCATTCACAGTGTATGCCAATTCCTCGCGAGAGAATATTATTTACCAAAACATTTTATATGTTTTGATTATTTTCTAATAAGAGATATGTAATTTAAAAGACAAAACAAAAGTAGGGAGCCTGCTAGTGTTTATAGGTTAGGATTTGAAAATGAATACTAAAAGCGTCTAAGTGGTTTGTATAAAAATTTTCAAATCTTTGTATTTTCTAATACCTATAAACTGATGGTTAAATTACAGTAATAGAAATAATTAATTTCTATCTAAAACTACTTATAAAATTTGAATTTTTATTACGGAAAAACCACAAGATAATTGCAACAAAACCTTACTTTTCAATATTTTACTATAAGTTCAATCAAAAATTTTAACCAATATTTATATGTTAAATATTTCTAGTTTAGAAAATTAAATTCGTTTGAGTCTACTATTATTAAATTGAAAAAATCTAAATACAAGAAAAAGGTGTACAATTAGAGTTTAAAATGCAAGCAGAAATGACTCTAAAACAAAAAGCATCTCGATTTTCTGTTAAGAAAAAAAGAAAGTTTTTCATTCCATTATTTTAAAATATAATTCTAAAAAATTTATTCACATCTTAGAGAATCAATAGCTTTTGCGCTAATAACTCTTAGTATTTGTGATAGAACCGTAAGTGAAAAAATCATAAACGTTACCAAGGTTACCAACGCAAAGTACCACCATTTAATTTCAATAGCATAAGCAAAATTCTGCACCCAATTATACGATAAATAATAACTTATTGGAATACTCAATAAAATTGCAAGTGAAATGGTACGAATGAAGTCTGAAGAAAGTAGTTTTATTAAACTTATATTACTAGATCCTAAAACTTTTCTAATGCCTATTTCTTTAGTTCGTCGCTCTGAAACAAAAGAAGCTAATCCCATAAGGCCTAGACAAGAAATAATAATAGCAATAGCACAAAACAATTTTGATAAATCAGCAACTTGTTTTTCTCCTTTATAAATAGCACTATACGTTTTATCGACAAAATCATATTTAAAAGGTAAACCTTGGCTAAATTTCTTATAAATGTCTTCAATTTGATTGATCGTAGTGACTAAATTTCCTGGTCTTATCTTAACGAAAGTTTCAGAGAGTTTATCCTTTGAAATAATCATTAATGTAGGTTCAATCTTTTCATATAGACTTAATGCATGAAAATCCTTAACTACACCAATTACTTGTCGATCTCTACCCCATAACTTTATAATAGTACCAACTGGATTGTCTAATTGCATCTTTTTAACTGCTGTTTGGTTTAAAATCACTTTATCAGTATAATCACTTAATCTTTCTGCATCAAAAGAACGTCCAGAGTGCATATCTATACCCATAGTTTCAATAAAATTGGCTCCTGTTTCTATTTTTATAAAACTTAGTTTTTCTTCTGGTAATTGTTTTGGCCAATGAACCCCTCCTGTTCTTCCAAAATTACCTGTAAGGTTATTGTCGGCAGCAGCAGCATTTTTAACTCCAGATATCTTATTAATTTCATTTAAGAGTAATTCTTGATCTGATTCTTCTATACCATCATTTGAAAAATAAAATACATTATCACGATCATATCCTAAATTTTTGGTATGAATATAATCTATTTGCCTATTTATAATTAAAACTCCAGCAATTAGAATAATACTAGCAGAAAACTGAAAAATTACTAAAGACCGTCTCACCCATAAATCGCTAAAACTTCCTGATAAACGTCCACTTAAAGAAGCTAATGTTTTTAGTTTAGATAAATATATAGCTGGATAACTCCCAGAAATAATTGTGCTCAATAGTGTAATCCCTATTAATCCCAGAATCAATTCAATGTCCCAAATTAAGGATAATGAACTTCCGGTAACTTCATTAAAAAGAGGAAGAGTAAAATATACAAGTACTAATGAGCAGGTACTCGCAATTAAGGAAATTAGAAAAGCTTCTGTATAATATTGTCTTAGAAGCGACCATCTTGAAGCGCCCAGTGTTTTCTTTACACCCAACTCTTTTAGTCTTGTACTTGCTTTAGCAGTCGATAAATTCATAAAATTTATACAAGCAATCAATAATAGCACAAATCCTATAAGTGCAAAAAGTCTTATGTATATTATCCGACCTTCTTTTGGTATTCCATCTACATAATTTCCATATAAATAGCGATCTACTAGTTTTTGAGTGAATAATTTTGTCTTTACTTTCGAATCAAACTGTTCTACTAGATTATAAATAGACGTATTAAATCCATTTAAATCAGTTGATTCATTTAAGGCAATATAAGTACTAGGGTTATTATTATTCCAATTAAAAAAATCTTCACTTTTCGCCAATTGAAACTCTCGCAAGTTCACTAAAACATTAAAATTTAAACTAGAAGCAGATGGTACATCTTTAAAAACACCTCCAATTAAATAATCTTTTTCTAAAATCTCATTTTGCAGCTTAACTACTTTACCTATTACATTCTTTTTTCCAAATAAACGCAACGCTACAGATTCTGAAATTAACACATTACTAGAGCTTTGGTTTAAAGAATTTTCATTACCATAGATTATATTAAAAGAAAATACCTTCAAAAAATCTTCATCTACAAACTGCTCATTGATTTCAAAATAGTTGTTATCATTAATTAAATAACTAGTCTCTTCAAAGTATTCCGTAGGTATAACACTAGTAGCATATTCTACATTAGGGAAACGCTCTTTTAAAGTAGGTGCTAATAATGCTGGTGTCCATTCAAAAGTTAAAATCCCTGCCGCTGTTTCTGCATTTTGTAATACTTGATAAATAGTCTCTTTTTTTGCATGAAATTTATCAAAACTCAACTCCTTATGAACCCATAAGTATATAAACATTGCCGAGCATATACCACACACAAGGCCTATAAGATTTATAAAAAATGTTCCTTTATAACGCTTAAAAGAACGAAGTGAAATAAGTACATCGTGTCTAAACATTTTATTTTCAAAAATTAAATTAGGTAAAATTTTCTTTAGAGCGAATGGTCTTATATAATTTAAAACCTGATACCAATAATTCAACTTGACTTTCCTTTTTGACATATTTTCACTCATAGATTTGTAATTTTCTAAAAGATCACCTAATACTTCTTCCTCTAAATCTTCTTTTAAAAAAAATCTAAGTAGTTTCTGAGCTATTTTTGGTGGCTTATTTTTCAAAATATATTAGAAATTAATTACCAAATGCAGGAAATTGTTTCCAAAGCGAAAGTTTAAATTCTCTAGCTTTTTCTAATACTAGCTTCCCAGATGCTGTGATAGAATACACACGCTTCCTTCTACCTCCACGTTCGTTTGATGCTCCTGTCATTTCAGATATTAAAAACCCCTTTTTGGTAAGTCTACTTAAAGTTGAATGTACAGACCCTATCGACACTCTTCTGTTAGTTTGCGACTCAAACTCTTCAGCAATTTTAAAAGCATATGCATCATTCATTAAAATACCTACGAGCAATAATATGGTCTCTTCAAAATCACCAAGTTGTGTTTCTTTCATTTCTTTCTATTAAGTAGAACAAATATATTAAATTTATTTGTTCTACAAAATAAAAACTAATAAATCATTTATTGAACATGTATAGCATATCTATAAGTAGATTTATTTTGCTGAAATAATTATTATAGATCAAATAGCCTTAAAACAAAAAAGCATCCCTATTTTCTGTTAAGAAAAAAGGAAAGCTTCTCATTGGTAAGATTCGTATAAATACGACTCTCACTACTTTCTCGAATGTTACTTCGAGAACAACACAACATCTTTATATCAAAAAAGCCTCTAAAAAGAGGCTTAGTTTGCGGTCTGGACGGGACTCGAACCCGCGACCCCCTGCGTGACAGGCAGGTATTCTAACCAACTGAACTACCAAACCGTTGCATTATTGCGGTTGCAAATATACATTGCATTTTTTATAACACAAATCTTTTTTCGTGTTTTTTAATCTAAAAAAAAATTAAATAAATTTTTGACGCTCTACCATATAGGTAGTCAGTATTTTATTAAAATTTTCGTTAACATTTGCTTCCACGTATTTTATCTGATACTGTCCGCATTTTAAGCGAATATTATTAAAATAAGCATCTACCGCCGTTTTGTAATTGGCTTTAATATTTTCTGCATACAAATCGATATGTTCACCTGTCTCTACATCTACAAAACGCTTAGGTTTATTATCAAAATCGAAACTTAATTCTTTTTCTTTATCAAACACATGAAATAAAATCACATCGTGTTTATTGTATTTCAAATGACGTAGGGCTTCAAAAAGTTTATTCTCATTAACACCAGTTTGAAACATGTCTGTAAATAAGAAAATCATCGAGCGGCGATGTATCTTTTCTGCAATTTGATGTAGATATTCGTAAGTTTCTGTCTGCTTATTCTGAGGTTTAGAAATTGCCATTTCACTCAGTTGATTCAATAGCATTCTGTGATGTCTCTCACTTCCTTTCTCTGGAGCATAATAATCGTAGGCATTACTATATACACTTAGACCAACAGCATCACGTTGTTTTTTTAAAATATGCATTAGTGATGCTGATGCCAATGCCGAAAACCCTATTTTGTTTAGTGAATCTATCGACAAACTATCTACTAAAGGGTAATGCATCGAGCTACTATTATCTATAATAATATGACAACGTAAATTGGTTTCTTCGTCATAGCGTTTGGTATATAATTTATCTGTTTTAGCAAATAATTTCCAATCGATATGTCTTGTGCTTTCTCCTTGATTGTAAATTTTATGTTCAGCAAATTCGGCAGAAAATCCATGAAAAGGACTCTTATGCATTCCTGCTATAAACCCTTCTACTACTTGTTTGGCAAGTAACTCAAGGTTTTTAAAACCTGAAGCTTTATGTAATTCGTTTTGTAAATCCATTACTGAACTGGGGTTATATTTTGTGCACGATACAAGCCATCTGCAGATTGGAGTAATTTATTTTTAAGTACTGGATTAAAGTCTGGGTTTTCAGCCAAAAATGTTTCCAATACGTCATACGCATACTTAGAAGAATAATTACCAATGGTATTGTTTAACCAGCCTTTTGGAAAAAAGATATCTCCTGTTAATTGTATTTCTTCTAATAATTCTAAGCTTGTTTTTAAATGCTGCTGAGCTGACACTTGTCGTAATGGGTGATGAATATTTCCTAAAGCAGCTAATACCCAAGATTCTTTTTCTCTATTATTGGCATCAGATAAGCTTTGCATAAATGTATTACGTTCACTTTCGTCTGATGATAATGAAGGTAATAAAAACTCAAATCGTAGCTTGCGATCTGGGTTAGAAATAGCGTCTTTAGCCTTTGTTAAAATAGTTTCACTGTCTTTATGTTCATAAATAGCTAAAGTACTAGCTATACTTGTATAATCATCTTCGTTAAGAATTAATTCGGGGATTGTTATCTTTTTAGTCCACAACTGATATAAAAAATCTTTACCAGAATCAGAATAAGCCAATCCTCGATAAAAATTAAACACAGTTTTTTTCATTCCAAAAGAAATATCTGTATACAAACGATTTTTTAATCGAGATTCTAAAGTCGATAAATTTGCAAAACGCTCTTCATTAGTTAAAAACTTCCAGAATATATTTTGTGCATACCCAGAGATCATACGTGCAATAAGCTCTTCGTTTTCAACAACAAACCCTTCTGCTAATACCTTAAAAGCATCATTAGGTTTAATAGTACCTTTAAGTGTATTCTCGTATAAATTAATATAGCTATAGCCACGTGCAACCTCATCAGAAACAGTGTGTATCGCTTCAATTTTATGATCATCTATCGGGAATACCCCGTATCCAAATCCATTATAATTATAAATAACTGTTTCAGGTTTAGGTAAGCCTTCAGCAGTTTTTAATATTATATTTTTACTATCTAATTGCACTGGAATCACTTTTATTTCATTTGGATATACTAATCCGATATCAAAAGATTGTGTCCATAAGTTAGTGCTTCCGTCTTCGGCAGATTGACTAATTTTAAAACGACTTATCTTGTCATCAACATATTCGATTTTGCTATCGATAATTGGACGCCCAGATTGATTTACCCAAACATCACTCCATCGTTTCATGTCAACTTCCGTTTTACTGTCTAAAATAGCTACTAACTCATTCCAATCTGCATTACTATTTGCAAATGCTTTAATATAATCTCGAATACCAGCTTTAAAATTAGTCTCACCCATGACCGCTTCTAACTGGCGCATCATTATTGGAGCTTTATTATAGATTATACGTCCGTAAAGTGTACCTGCATTTTTTAAGTTATCTAATTTCTGGCGTATCGGGTTTGCGCCTTTTGTTCTATCTTCACTATAAGCACTTGGGTAGTGCGTCGTCATAAACTGTAGTGAATGATTAATTTCAGGAAACGCTGGATTAGCAATCTTATCGGCCATAAAATTAGCGAAGACCTCTTTCATCCATACATCGTTAAACCATTTCATCGTTACTAAATCTCCAAACCACATATGTGCTGTTTCGTGAGCAATAAGTTTGCAACGTCCTAATTTTCTGCTATCGGTAGCACTTTTATCTAAAAACAGTGAAGATGAGCGGTATTGTATTGCACCTACATGCTCCATTCCTCCATATTGAAATCCTGGAATGCATGCAAAATCTAACTTTTTAAAAGGAAACTCTTGCTGCGTATAATCTTCTAAAAAATTAACAGCTTGATCATGTAATTTAAAAATCTCATCGGTACTTGTTGCTATCTTTTCTTCGTTAGTTTCACGGTGAATCAGTTTCATATCTAACGCACCTAAACGCTGTGTCGTTTCTTGAAACTCACCCGCTACAAACGAAAATAGATAGGTACTCATTTTATCAGTCTCTTCATATTGATAGGTCGCTATTCCATCAGTTTCTGTTTTACTTTCTAAAGGCGCACCGCAAAGTACTTCCCAACCAATAGGTGCAGAGATATTTAACTTATAAACACCTTTTAAATCTGGTTGATCAAAACACGGAAACACTGTACTTGCACGATCTGGCACAAAAAGAGTATATAAAAAGTCATCGTTTCTGTTTAAGGATAACTCTCCTGCAGTAAACACTATTTCGACTGTGTTATTTCCTATCTTTAAATGATCTTGTGGTATAATAACATGTTCTTTATCATGCATTACTTCTGTAGATACTCCATTTACAGTAACGCTATGTATGTTTTCTTTACTTTCATTAAAATCTAAAAATAACGGATGTTCTAAATCGTTAATATCTACATTTAAATTTAAAATTGAAGCTATTGGCGTTTGTTTTTCTTTAGGGATTTTAAAATTTAAATTATAAACAATATTTTCAACCTGCTGTTTTCTATAAGTTGCTAATTCCAAAGAAATACCTTTCTCTAAAACCAACTCTGTCTTTTTCTCTGTAGTATCACAAGAAATCAAACAAGAAATTAAAAGAACAAAACTTATTTTTTGTGTAAAACGTGTTAATTTAAGATGCATTAACTTGAAGTATTTTTATGAGTTTTCTAAAATAAAAAAGGTTTGGCATTACGCCAAACCTTTATCTCTATTTGTATAAACTTTAGTATTTATACAAGTAACCCGTCTATTGCTTCTGTATAAACATTTTTTGGTGCAACACCAACTTGACGTCCTACAACTTCACCATTTTGAAATACTAAAACAGTAGGAATGTTACGCACACCATATTTTGCTGCGAATTCTTGATTAGCATCAACATCTACCTTACCAACAACAGCTTTTCCTTCGTATTCTTCACTTATTTGTTCGATTACCGGTCCAACCATTCTGCAAGGCCCACACCATGCAGCCCAAAAATCAACCAATACTGGTTTATCACTTTTCAATACCGTTTCTTCAAACGTTGCATCTGTTATTTCTAATGCCATAATATCTAATTTAATTTTCTATTTAATACTTTAATCTGCAATATTAGTCAAAAAATAAGTCAAAGCTTACAATACCTTTATTAATTTTAACTATTCGTATATTATTTTAATTTATAACCTATATTATTGTTTTATAATGCTTTGAATGCATTAATATAATGCTGTTACACAGCATTAGTTCAACTTATAATATACCTTCTGTGCTTCTAATTCTTCTAACAGTTCTTGAGAAATCTTTACTTTTTGTTTTCTGCTAGGCATTTGCAATTTAATACTTTCTTCATTATCGTAGATCAAAAAGTTTAACATATGATTTCCAGGGTGCATATTCATCAATTCTTTTAATTTCTTAATACGCTCACCTTGTATATCTTTTATATTTAATTGTATGGATAGTTTTTTAGCATACACATCCATCACATCATGTAATAATTGAAAGTTACTAAACTGAATTCGAGGATCACTCTTTTTACCTGTCTCTCTATTTACCCAACCTTCTTTTACATAGGAACGGACATACACAAAGCTGTTACGCAATAAAAAATGCCTGTATTTAAGATACTCTTCACCAAAAATCCTGAACTCAAATGTATCTGTATAATCTTCTACAGTAAATAATGCCCAGCCTTTTCCTTGTTTGCTTACACGATGCTGTACATCGGTTACGACGCCTCCAAAAGTAAGTTCACGATTTACATAAGGTTCTAAATTATTGAACATTGCTAAAGTTGCATTGCAAAAAGTTTTCATTTCAGTTTTAAAGTCATCTAACGGATGTCCAGAAATATAAATCCCTACTACTTCACGCTCGCGTGCTAATTTTTCCATCGTTCCCCATTCTTCACATGGCGGCACTTCAGGTTCGGGAATTTGTACATCGCTAGCTTCACCAAATAAACTTACTTGCGCAGAATTCTCATTCTCCTGATATTTATTTGCATAACGAATTGTTTTTTCTAAAAAGGTAATTCCATCACCTGTATCGTGAAAATACTGTGCACGATGGGCATCAAAACTATCAAATGCACCTGCATTGGCTAGATTTTCAAATGCTTTTTTATTAGCGGCACGTAAATCAATACGCTTTGCCATATCAAAAATAGATTTGTAAGGTCCAGCATCTGTTTTACGATGTTCTACTATAGTAGCTACAGCACCACTCCCTACTCCTTTTATTGCGCCCATTCCAAAGCGCACAGCATTATCTTGATTTACTGAGAATTTATAATAGGATTCATTTACATCTGGCCCAAGCACATTCAGTTTCATACGCTTGCACTCTTCCATAAAAAAGGTTACCGATTTAATATCATTCATATTATTAGACAGTACTGCTGCCATATACTCTGCTGGATAATGTGCTTTTAAATATGCGGTTTGGTAAGCAATCCAAGCATAACATGTAGAGTGCGATTTATTAAACGCATAGCTCGCAAAAGCTTCCCAGTCTTTCCATATTTTCTCAAGCTTTTTCTCATCCATTCCTTTGGCAGCTGCTTGAGAAATAAACTTAGGTTTCATTTTATCCAGAACAGCTTTTTGCTTTTTCCCCATGGCTTTTCGTAACACATCTGCCTCACCTCTTGTAAAATCAGCTAATTTCTGTGAAAGCAACATTACCTGCTCTTGATATACTGTAATTCCATAGGTTTGCTTTAGGTATTCTTCCATTTCTGGAAGATCATACTCAATCGTTTCGGTACCGTGTTTACGATTAATAAAACTAGGAATATACTCCATAGGCCCTGGTCTATAGAGTGCATTCATTGCAATTAAATCATCAAAAACTGTTGGCTTTAAATCTTTTAAATGCTTTTGCATTCCTGGAGATTCGTATTGAAATATCCCTACAGTTTCTCCACGTTGGAATAAGGCATAAGTTTCTTCATCATCCAAAGAAAAATTATCAGGATCTAAAAGGATATTGTGCTTTGCTTTTACAATTTTAACCGTGTCTTTAATTAAGGTTAGGGTTTTTAATCCTAAAAAATCCATTTTTAATAGACCTGCATCCTCTACAACAGAGTTATCAAATTGTGTAACATATAAGTCGGAATCTTTTGCAACAGCTACGGGTACGAAATTGGTAATGTCATCTGGAGTGATAATTACACCACAAGCATGAATCCCCGTATTACGCACTGAACCCTCTAAGATACGTGCTTGATTTACAGTTTCAGCTTCCAGATCATTTCCTTCAGAAATATTTAAAAGCTCATTTACTTTTTCTAGATCTTCAGCTCTAAACTTACTTCGTAATTCCTTTTCAGGAACTCCAAATATTTTTCCCAACTTAGACATTGTCGGAATTAGTTTCGAAATCCTATCAGCATCTCCCAATGGTAAATCTAATACTCGAGCCGTATCTCGAATAGATGATTTTGCCGCCATCGTACCATAAGTAATAATTTGTGCTACCTGATTAGATCCATACTTATCAATTACATAATCCATCACGCGACCACGACCTTCATCATCAAAATCAATATCAATATCTGGCATACTTATACGATCTGGATTTAAGAAACGCTCAAAAAGCAAATCGTATTTAAGAGGATCTATATTGGTAATCCAAAGGCAGTATGCTACTACAGATCCAGCTGCCGATCCACGTCCTGGACCTACAGACACATCCATGTTTCTCGCTTCACGAATAAAATCTTCAACAATTAAAAAGTATCCTGGATATCCTGTATTCTCTATTACGCTTAACTCAAAATCAAGACGTTCTTTTATCTCTTCTGTAATTTCGCCATATCTTATTTTTGCACCTTCAAAAGTTAAGTGTTTTAAGAATGCATTCTCACCACGTTTCCCACCATCTACTTCATCTTCTTCAGATTTAAATTTCTCTGGAATATCAAACTTAGGAAGCAAGACATCTCTCGCCAATTCAAAAGCTTCAATTTTATCTACAACTTCTTGAATATTTATAATTGCTTCAGGTGTATGTTTAAACAAGTCTTTCATTTCGTCTGAAGACTTGAAATAATATTCTTGATTTGGTAACCCATAACGATATCCTCGACCTCGACCTATAGGGGTTGCCTGCTTCTCACCATCTTTTACACATAATAAAATATCGTGTGCATTAGCATCTTCTTGCTCACAGTAATAAGTGTTATTAGTAGCTACTACTTTTACATCATGTTTTTTGGCAAGCTGTTTTAATACTTGGTTTGCACGCTTTTCGTCTTCTTGCCCATGCTCCATCAACTCTAAATACAAGTCTCCACCAAACTGTTCTTTCCACCAAACCAAGGCTTCTTCAGCCTGTTTTTCACCAACATTAAGCACTTTACTAGGTACTTCTCCATAGAGGTTTCCCGTAAGTACTAAAATATCTTCCTTGTATTGTTCAATAACTTTTTTATCTATTCGAGGGACATAATAAAATCCATCTGTATAAGCGATAGATGACATTTTTGCTAAGTTCTGATAGCCATTCTTATTTTTTGCGATCAGTACGATTTGGTATCCATAATCTTTTTGTGATTTATTGGTGTGATCGTCACAAACAAAAAACTCACATCCTAAAATAGGTTTTATCTCTTTTGCAACGGGTGCTTCCCCTTTTGCTTCAGCTTCTGCATTTTTCTCTTTTACAGCTCTGTTGTGATTTTTTACTTCTTTCACAAAGTGAAAAGCTCCCATCATATTAGCATGATCGGTTAACGCTACAGCAGGCATATGATGTTTTGCTGCCGAAGCCACTAAATCTTTAATACTAATAGTAGATTGTAATACTGAAAATTGTGAGTGGTTATGTAAATGCACAAAATCTAAAGCGTTTAGAGAAGCAATATCTACAGCGCTATCCTCTTGAAATTTATCTTGTTGTGCTTGTTCTTTAGCAATACGCTCATTAATCTTTGCCGAAGCTTGTTTAAGATTAATATGCTTTAATCCAATAAGTTGAATTTGTTTTGGATTTGCTTGAGAAAACCTCTCAAAATAATCTGGTGCTACATCTAACTGCTCTTTAGTGTATTTTTTTAACCGAATAAGTTCGAAAAAACAACGTGTTGTTGCTTCAACATCGGCAGTTGCATTATGTGCTTCCCCAAATGGAGTATCAAATAAAAATTGATGTAACTCTGTAAGTGTTGGTAATTTAAATTTTCCGCCGCGCCCTCCAGGAATCTTACATAATTCTGCTGTGTATTCTGTACAGGTATCTAAAACTGGTAATTCTTGTAATGGATTAGTGATATCTTCTCTAAAAAATTCACACCCCATGATATTAAGATCGAACTTTACATTCTGCCCAACTACAAATTTCGCTTTCCCTAAAGCTTCATTAAATTTCTCTAGCATTTCGACTAAAGGAATTCCCTGCTCTTGGGCTAATTCTGTAGAAATTCCGTGAATTTTCTCTGCATCATAAGGAATATTAAACCCATCTGGTTGCACCAAATAATCTTGACTTTCAATACAGTTTCCCATTTCATCATGCAATTGCCATGCAATTTGTATACAACGTGGCCAATTATCTGTATCAGTAATCGGAGCGTTAAATCGCTTTGGTAACCCTGTGGTTTCTGTATCAAAAATTAAGTACATAGATGCTGTTTTATCTCAATAAACAAGAGCATTAAAAATACATATAAATCCTTCTTATTACAGCTAAAAGTTATGAACATTTGTAAACAAAAATCATTTTGTTTTTAACTTAATTTCAGCACTTTAAAAAAAGTAATCTAATTAATTAACAATTAGAAAAATGTATTATATTTGCACCCTCATTAATAACAGAGGTCGAGAACCTCATAAATTAATTATATGCCAGTAAAAGTAAGATTACAAAGACACGGTAAAAAAGGAAAACCTTTTTACTGGATCGTAGCAGCAGATGCAAGATCAAAAAGAGATGGTAAATTTCTTGAAAAATTAGGAACTTACAATCCAAACGTTAACCCAGCAATTATAGATTTAGATGTTGATGGTGCAGTAAAATGGCTTCAAAATGGAGCACAACCTACTGATACCGCAAGAGCAATTTTATCTTATAAAGGTGCTTTATTAAAAAATCACTTAGCAGGAGGCGTTAGAAAAGGTGCTTTAACAGAAGAAGAAGCTGAGAAGAAATTCCAAGCTTGGTTAGATGAAAAAGCAGCTAAAGTTGAATCTAAAGAAGGTGATTTAGCAAAAGCACAAGCAGATGCTAAAGCAAAAGCTTTAGAAGCAGAAAAAGCAGTAAATGAAGCAAGAATTGCTGCCGCTGCTCCTGTTGTTGAAGAAGAAGTTGCAGAAGAAGCTCCGGCTGCTGAAGCAGATGCTTCTAACGAAGAAGAATAAAACAAAAAATGTTTTTATACTTTTAAACTCCGATAGACTCTATCGGAGTTTTTTATTTTCAATAGTGACTCTTAACAATAGAGTAAAATATACTCCCATAAAAAGATTCTCGCCTACGCGAGAATAACAAATAAATGATTTGCTATGACAATTGACGATTGTTTTTATTTAGGAAAAATTGTAAAAAAATACAGCTTTAAAGGAGAACTCCTTATAAAATTAGATACAGATCAACCAGAATTATACGAGAATTTAGGTGCTGTTTTTATTTCTGTACGCAATACGTTCTTACCCTTTTTTATTGAAAGTTCTCAGCTTCATAAATCCGATTTACTACGTGTACAGTTTGAAGATGTAGATACTGAAGCTGATGCAGATGCTTTATTAAAAAGTGATGTATACCTACCTTTAGAGCTACTTCCTAAATTAGAAGGTGACAAATTTTACTATCACGAAGTCATTGGTTTTACTATTAAAGACATTAATTTCGGAATTGTTGGTATTATTAAAGGAATTAATGATAGTACTGCTCAAGCTTTATTTGAAATTGATAGAGATGGAATTGAAATTTTAATTCCGATGAACGATGAGTTCATCTCAAAAGTAGATCGTAAAGCAAAAACTATAGTGGTCGAAACTCCAGAAGGACTTATTGATTTATATCTTTAAAAATTGGTACTTGTGAAAAATGAAATTTTTCGATTCAAAGAATTTGAAGTGACCCAAAATCGCTGCGCAATGAAAATTGGCACTGATGGTGTTTTACTGGGTGCTTGGGCTAATCTAGAGCATCAACCTTTTGCGATATTAGATATTGGAAGTGGCACTGGAGTGATTGCTTTAATGCTGGCACAACGTAGTAATGCAGAAGTCGTGGACGCTTTAGAAATTGATGAAGATGCCTATGAGCAATCTGTTGAAAATTTTGAAAACTCCCCTTGGGGAGATCGCTTGTTTTGCTATCACGCATCGCTTGAAGAATTTGCTGATGAGATTGATGACACCTACGATCTCATTGTTTCCAATCCACCATTTTATTCTGAAAATTATAAAACCGATAACTCTAAACGTGATCTCGCACGTTTTGAAGATGCCATGCCTTTTACTCATCTATTAGAAAGTGCTTCAAAATTGTTATCTGAAACAGGAAAATTTATAGTCATTATTCCGTTTAAAGAAGAAGAGAATTTTATTAAACTTGCATCAAATTTTAATTTATTCTCAAATCGTATCTTACATATTAAAGGAAATCCTAATTCTGAAATTAAACGCAGTCTTTTAGAATTCTCATTCAGTAACAGTGAAATCAATATTGATGAACTTATTATCGAAACCGAACGCCATCAATACACCCAAGACTATGTTAATCTTACTCAAGATTTTTATTTAAAAATGTAACAATTCGTTACATTTGCTTTCCAAACAATATTCTATACAATGAAGCCAGATTTATTTGAAGCTCCAGATTATTACAATCTTGACGAACTATTAACAGACGAACATAAATTAGTACGTGATGCAGCGCGTGAATGGGTAAAGCGTGATGTCTCTCCAATTATAGAAGATTATGCACAGCGTGCAGAGTTTCCAACACAAATTGTTAACGGATTAGCAGAAATTGGTGCTTTCGGACCTTATATTCCTGAGCAATATGGTGGCGCTGGACTAGATCAAATTTCTTATGGATTGATTATGCAAGAGATCGAACGTGGTGATTCTGGAGTTCGCTCAACCGCATCAGTACAATCATCATTAGTGATGTATCCTATTTGGAAGTACGGTAACGAAGAACAACGCAATAAATACTTGCCAAAATTAGCCAGTGGTGAATGGATGGGCTGTTTTGGATTAACAGAACCTGATCATGGCTCTAATCCTGGTGGTATGGTTACTAATTTTAAAGATATGGGTGATCATTATCTTTTAAATGGTGCTAAAATGTGGATCTCAAATGCCCCTTTTGCACAAGTGGCTGTAGTTTGGGCAAAAAATGAAGAAGGGCGTATACACGGACTTATTGTAGAACGTGGCATGGAGGGTTTCTCTACTCCAGAAACACATAACAAATGGTCATTACGTGCCAGTGCCACTGGTGAACTTATTTTTGATAATGTAAAAGTCCCTAAAGAAAATTTATTACCTAACAAATCAGGGTTAGGGGCACCATTAGGTTGCTTAGATTCTGCTCGTTTTGGTATTGCTTGGGGTGCAATAGGCGCAGCTATGGATTGTTACGATACCGCTCTAAGATATAGTAAAGAACGGTTACAATTTGGGAAACCAATCGGTGGATTTCAATTACAACAAAAAAAATTGGCCGAGATGATTACCGAAATTACCAAAGCGCAGTTATTAGCCTGGAAGCTTGGTGTGATGCGTAATAACGGTACAGCGACCTCTGCGCAGATCTCTATGGCAAAACGTAATAATGTAGATATGGCAATAAATATTGCACGTGAAGCACGTCAAATGTTAGGTGGTATGGGAATCTCTGGAGAATATTCGATCATGCGTCATTCTATGAATTTAGAAAGTGTAATTACTTACGAAGGAACACATGATATCCATTTATTGATTACAGGATTGGATGTTACTGGTTTAAATGCATTTAAATAACAGGCATCGTTGTTTCTACATCTTATTTATTCAGGTGTGAAGACTATATTAAATAAAAAAAGCATCAACGTTTAGTTGGTGCTTTTTTTATTCTCCTTTTCTAAAAAAGAAGTTAATTCGTATTAAGTTCTCTGTTAATTAAAGTTAATTCGTACAAATACCTGTAAGCGAAACTCAAAACTGCGACTTTACCTAGAGTCATATCATTAGAATTTGACTGTTTAACATTATTATTTTAATAACTTTTTAATACATAACACTATGGGTTTTGTCACAAAAAAAATACACGCTTTTTTAGATTATCCAGTTGCTATTGCTTTAATAGTTCTTCCATTTTTATTAGGATTAGGTAGCACCAATCCTTTAGCTTTACAAATCTCTGTTGCTACTGGAATTGCAGCATTTATTTTAACATTATTAACAGATCATCAATTAGGAGCAATTCGGGTTATTCCTTATCGATTTCATTTAATTGTTGACTTTTTAGTAGCTGTAGTCTTCATCTTAGTTCCTTTTGTTTTCTCTTTCAAAGGGTTAGATGCTTATTTTTATTGGATTAATGGCGCTGCAGTACTACTTGTAGTAAGTATGCATAAATCGGAACTAAAAGCAGCTTAACAATATAAATTATTCTATTAAAGAGAGAGTTGAGAATCTTAGTATCAAATAGCAACCTATAATGGGTTGCTATTTTTGTATATAATTGAAATTATACTAAATATTTTATTTATACAATATGCAAGATTACATATCATACAATCAAAACACTAATAGTCAATTGTTTAATCATTAAAAGAATTTTAGCTTATTTTTAGCTATGTTTTCTTCCAAACTTAAATTAGATCGAGCATATACTAATGCTAAAGTGGTGCCATTTAATGATACTGATAAGTTTATCTTGTTTAGTGATTGCCACCGTGGGGATAATAGTTTTGCAGACGATTTTGCGAATAACCGTAATATTTACTTGTATGCCTTAAAACATTATCTGGATGAAGGTTTTACTTATTGCGAACTGGGTGATGGTGATGAGCTTTGGGAAAACTTAAAATTCGAATCTATTTTTTATGCACATAAAGATGCATATATGCTTATTAAAGAATTTTACACACAGCAACGTCTGCATATGATCTGGGGAAACCACGATATGGTATATCGCAATCCCAATTACATTAAAAAACATCTGTCTACTTATTTTGATACACGTACCGGAAAAGACATCCCACTTTTTAAAGGAATTACATATCATGAAGCACTTATTTTAAAACATAGCGATACAGGGCAAAAACTCTTTTTAACACATGGCCATCAAGCAGATTGGTGGAATTATGATTTTTGGAAATGGAGCAGAGCAATGGTACGTATCCTTTGGAAACCTTTACAAATTATGGGTATTGCAGATCCTACGAGTCCTGCAAAAAATTATAAAGAAATGATTCGTATTGAACGACGTATAAAAAAATGGATCGTAAACAATAATAACCAACTTACCATTGTTGGACATACCCATCGCCCACGTTTTCCATCACCTGATGAATTACCTTTTTTTAATGACGGGAGTTGTGTACACCCGCGTAGTATTACGGGTATAGAAGTTGAAAACGGTGAAATTTCACTCATTAAATGGCATATCGCTACCGAAGAAGATGGTACGCTACAGATTGATAGAGTACTCCTTGAAGGTCCTCAAAAATTAGTAGATTATATACAATAACTTGACTTTAAACCGCAGCACTTTTAAACTCGTCGCTCATATGTTTAAAAATTGTTTCCTGTAATTTATTAAAAATAACAGGTTTTGCAATAAAATCATGCATCCCATGTGCTAGGGACTTTGCTTTATCTTCATCAAAAGCACTAGCCGTTACTGCAATAATAGGTATTGGATTTTCGCTGTATTTTGACAGTCTTTTTATTTCTGTAACCGAAGTATATCCATCCATCACTGGCATATGCAAATCCATAAATATCATATCGTATTCATGTCTTTTAAAAAAAGATAATGCTTCCAATCCGTTTTTAGCAACATCTGCCTCTATATTTAGTTTTTTAAGGAAATTAACAATCACTTTTTGATTGATAAGATTATCTTCAGCTATAAGTACCTTACTACGATTATAATCTGTAGGCACTTTTAAATAATTAAGTTCTTTTTCTGATAATAATACTTTGCTCTTATCGATACTTAATGGAATCTCAAAATAAAAACAAGAACCTTGTTTAGGGTTGTTCATTATATTTAAACGTCCATCCATTAATTTTATAATCTGATGTGCTATAGTTAACCCAAGACCTGTACCGCCATATTTACGTGTATTGGTAGGGTCTACTTGCTCAAAAGCACTTAGGATATTTTTTGCTTTATCTGTATCTATACCAATCCCCGAATCGGTTACTTTAAATCTAACATTTTGTATGTCGTCTTTTCTACTAACCAACTCTGCTTCTAACAGTATATTACCTTCATCTGTAAATTTAATAGCATTGTCTAAAAGATTAATTAATACTTGTTGAATACGTAAGTTATCTCCTAGTATATTATTCTCAATGGCTGGGTCAAAAGAAAACTTGAGTTGAACATTTTTATCGAGTGCTCGATACTCAAAAAGACGCACTAATTTATTAAGTTCTCTTTTTAAGTTTAGTGAGTATTTGTTTAGCTCAAACATTCCTGTTTGCAGTTTTGAATGATCCAAGATCATATCTACCAATTCCATAAGATGATCCGCACTATTCTCTGCAATCTCCATATATTCTAATTGCTGTGCACTTAAATCTTGAGATTTTACCAAATTAAGCATCCCAATAACACCATTAAGTGGCGAACGAATTTCATGGCTCATATTTGCCAGAAATTGTGTTTTGAGTTCTGAAGTTTTTTTAGCCTTTTCTGTAGTTTCTTCTAACTGTTTTATGTTTATTTCAAACTTTTCTTTTAACGAATTATAGTTATTATTTAAAGCTACTATCTCTTTAATATTCGATTTTTTACGAATAGTAGGAGTATGATTTTTAAAGTTTGATTTAATGTAGTGTGTTATATCTAAAGAGAGGTTTTTTAAGTCCTTTTTTGAATATCTAGACACCAAGAAACTTAGAGTGATCATTAGCAACGCTATTAAAAACGTTTGAATGAGTTGCCATAAAAACAATCTGTCTTGCAATAACAAAATTCTATTTTTAGACAATTCAATAATATTAAGAAATGTCTTTTCGATCTCGGCATGAGCGTTCTCAACATCAGCATAAAAACCTGTGGTTTTGGTTAAACCTAATTGCAAATTTAAATTGACTAGTTTATTGAAATTAAGGTTATAATTTTCGAGTAGTCCTTTTGTGTTTTTATCAACTTTATCATCCTTAATTAAAGTATTTATTAGCATTACAAATTGTTGCTTATAAATAGTTTCTCCACGCATTAGGTAATCTTTTTCGTGACGACGCAACTCCAACAACGTTGATTTATCTAACGTTGAGTGATTTTCTAATTGATGGGTTATAATATGCATTTCTCCTTCTACACCATAATCGTTAAATCCACGGATTAAGATAATATCTTTAAATTTTAAACTTAAGTTTTGTAAAGAATTTAATTTTAAAGACAAGGTATCTATAGGTTCACTTATATCCATGTTATATTGATTAGATGTATCTTGAATATCATCTATTCTTGTTTTTATAACATTTAGTCTTCTAAAATATTTTTCAATATGCTCTTCGGTTCCTTGCTCATACAACGCACGATTTTTATAACCCATATGGGCAAAAGCTTGGAAATTTTGAACATTCTTACTAAAGCTATTTGATACTTTTTGTAGCTGATAGTTAAGTGTATTCAAAGTTTGAGTTTTATCCCCCACGTATAGATAATGGCTTATCCATATACCAAATAGGAGGATTACTGCAAATGCAGTTAAGATGATTTGAACTCTAAAAGAGGCAAATCTTAAAAGTAGGTTTTTCATTTTTGGGCAATCTGGGTTATGTCAAAACTACTTTATTGAGGTTATGTATTTAGTTAACAATTCGTTAATATAAAAATTTTAACATTTCAGACCCTACTCAAAAATTAAGTATTTAGAAGATAAGTTTATAGGAGTATTCTTTAGATTTAAGCAATATTGATAACTTCTTCTATTTGAGGAGCATACTTTTTAATGGTCATTTCAACTCCAGATTTTAGGGTCATTTGGTTAACCGTACAACTGATACAAGCACCTTCTAGTTGCACTTTTACGAGTTTATCGTTTTCAATACTCACAAGAGAAATATCACCTCCATCACTTTGTAAAAAAGGTCTGATTTCCTCTAAAGCTTTCTCTACATTGGTTCTAATCTCTTTTGAAGTCATATTATATTATTTTACTGCTGAGCATCCAGCCATTGTTGTGATCTTTATAGCTTCTGTTGGTGGTAAATTATCGTTACGTTTTACTACTTCCTGCACAACATTTTGTGTAATTATCTCAAAAGCACTTTCTATAGGTCCAGATTCTTGTAATGCTGCAGGACGACCAACATCTCCTGCTTCACGAATACTTTGTATTAATGGCAACTCTCCTAAAAATGGAACATCTAAATCTTCAGATAAATGCTTAGCTCCTTCTTTACCAAATAAATAGTATTTATTATCTGGTAATTCTTCTGGTGTAAAATAGGCCATATTTTCGATAATACCTAATACTGGCACGTTAATACTATCTTGTTGGAACATTGCTACTCCTTTCTTAGCATCAGCTAAAGCTACATTTTGAGGTGTACTTACTACCACAGCACCAGTTATTGGAAGTGATTGCATAATACTTAAATGAATATCTCCTGTTCCTGGAGGTAAATCCAACAGCATAAAATCGAGCTCCCCCCAATGGGCATCAAAAATCATTTGATTTAATGCTTTAGCGGCCATAGGTCCTCTCCATACTACAGCTTGATCCGGTTTGGTAAAAAATCCAATAGATAATACTTTTACACCATAATTTTCAACAGGTTTCATTTTAGATTTTCCATCTACAGTTACTGCCAATGGGCGTTCTAAT
This sequence comes from Flavobacteriaceae bacterium, assembly GCA_003443635.1. Taxonomy (NCBI): domain Bacteria; kingdom Pseudomonadati; phylum Bacteroidota; class Flavobacteriia; order Flavobacteriales; family Flavobacteriaceae; species Flavobacteriaceae bacterium. The sequence goes on from CP031964.1 coordinate 74,602, forward strand.
TCAACATCAAACATAATAGGAACTGATGGTCCGTAAATATCAGCATCTAAAATCCCAACTTTAAAGCCCATTTTAGCTAGAGTTACTGCTAAATTAGCTGTTACTGTAGATTTACCAACGCCTCCTTTACCTGATGCTACTGCTATTATATTTTGAATTCCAGGAATACTTTTTCCTTTAATAACATTTGGTGCCGGTGCTGCTGGAGGTGCTTCTACTTTTATATTTACTTTTACCTGCGCTTTCTCAAACACATTTTCCTGAATAACCTTTACAATATCTGCTTCAGTACGTCTTTTGGCTTGTAAGCTTGCATTTGTAATAGTAATATCTACAATTACTTCATCTCCAAAAGTAATTACATTTTTTATAGCTCCGCTTTCTATCATATTCTGTCCTTCACCAGGTACAGTAATCGCTTCAAGAGCTTTTAATATATCTTCTTTATTAAGTTTCATGTTCTATTCCCTATAAAAAACATCTGTTTTTTGTTATTAAATAAATCTGAAATCCATTAATTTAGATTCATTCTAATATGCAAAGATACAGCGAAATGTTTAAACCGTGAAGCGTCAAATACAAATGATTTGTTAAGAATTAGCTATTAATTATTTTGTGTTTTGAAGCTAAATAGTGATATGGAATTTAAAAACTAAAGCAGTTCTTTAGAAGGGTCCCAATAATGTTTTTCCATATTTTGAATCTGATTGTCTATAACTTCTATCCCTTCACTTTCTAATAGTTGTTGCATTAAATTAGTACCATCAAAATGATGTTTTCCTGTAAGCAATCCTTTTCTATTAACCACACGATGTGCTGGCACATCTTTTCCTCCAGAACCATTCATGGCATAGCCTACCATTCTTGCACTACGAGCTGCGCCTAAATATGTAGCAATAGCTCCGTAGCTTGTAATTCTACCATAAGGAATTAATTTAGCAACTTCGTAAACGCGATCAAAAAAGTTAGTGGTTTCTACTTTCATTTATAAATTCATTATAATACTAATTAGTGTCACTATAGAAATTGCTCCTGTAATTCCACCAATGAGATAATTCATATTTTTTTGAGTTGTAAATTTTTTATTCTTAATTCTTTCGAAAAAGAAAATATAAATATAAAGCATTACAAAAGTTCCTGACATCGCTCCAGCGACATACGAAATAATACTTATCTGTTCAAAATTTAATAATCCAAACGTTGCCAATGTAATCCCCATATAAGCTTGATATGGAATTGGAAATACATTAATCGCAGACATAAAAATACCTAAAAATAAACGGCTCTTTTTACTTCTCCCATTTGTATTTACATCTGCTTTTGTATCTTTTTTTGCAAAAAAGAAATAGTAAATGGTAATCAAGATAAAAATAACTAAAGCAACTTGCTTTAACACCTCAACAATATCCGGATGATTACTCAAATATCTCGCAAAAATTATAGCAATATAAGTCTGAAAAGCAACTGTAATACAAACTCCTATCGAAAATACAATTCCTCGACTATATCCTTCTTTTAAACTTATCTTAGCCGCCGATACATTAAGCAATCCTGGAGGAATAACACCTACTAATGCTATAATTAGCCCAAGAAAAAATATTAGAGTGATATTCAATAGTCTTTAATTTTAAATCTAATATACGTAATTGGTTTATTATGCTCTAAATATTGCTTTTCATAAAATGTTTGAATATTCGTTACTTCTTCAGGACTTCCTTCTTGACGGTACACATCATGGTTTGCATATAGTACTTCATGCCCTTCGCCATGTAGTAATCCAAGAGTATAACCATGCATAAACTCACTATCCGTTTTTAAATTCACAACACCTTCTGGTTTTAAAATAGATTTATAGCGTTTTAAAAATGTAGTATTTGTCATTCGGTGTTTAGTTCTCTTATATTTTATTTGTGGATCAGGAAATGTGATCCAGATTTCGTCTACTTCTTGAGCGGCAAAAATATATTCTACCAATTCAATTTGTGTTCGTATAAAAGCAACATTAGGCATTTTATCTTCTATAGCTGTTTTAGCTCCTCGCCAAAAACGTGCTCCTTTAATATCAATACCAATAAAATTTTTATCTGGGTATTTTTGAGCTAATCCAATAGTATATTCTCCTTTACCACAACCCAATTCTAACACCAAAGGGTTATTATTTTTAAAAAATGTAGTATTCCAATTTCCTTTAAGTGAATAATTCGCATCTACTAATTCGGAACGGGTTGGTTGAAAAACGTTATCAAATGTATCGTTCTCTCTAAATCGCTTAAGTTTATTTTTACTTCCCACTTTATGCTTTAAGATAACTAAGCGGTAAAATTAAAAAAACTAATTCGCTTATCTTTGTTTTTTATGGGTTTTAAAAAACGTATTTTAATTGCTCCTTTAAATTGGGGGTTAGGACACGCCACAAGATGTATTCCTATTATAAATGAATTGATAGCACATCACTTTGAGCCCATCATAGCTAGTGATGGTAAAGCTTTACTTTTATTAAAAAAAGAGTTTCCCAACTTAACGACTATTGAACTCCCTTCATATCATATAAAATACCCTAAGAATGGAAGCTTATTCAGAATTAAACTACTCTTTAGAAGTTTAAAAATACTAAAAGCCGTTTATAAAGAACAAAAAAAAACAGATACAATCATTGCATCATATCGTATTGATGGAATTATTTCTGATAACAGATTAGGAGTGTTTTCTAAAGTTATCCCCTCTGTATATATCACACATCAATTACATGTATTAAGTGGTTTTACAACTTTTTTAAGTTCGAAATTACATCATTTTTTTATTAAAAAGTTTGATCAATGTTGGATCCCAGATAATAATGAGAAACTCAGTTTAAGTGGCAAACTAGGGCATTTAAACTACCCTAAATTTAATTTAAAATATATAGGAGTTTTAAGCAGGTTTAAAGAAATTCAAACTTCTAATAAATATAATCTCTTTGTAATGCTTTCTGGGCCTGAGCCACAACGTTCTATTTTTGAAAAATTATTACTAAATAAACTAAAAGATTATAAAGGAAAAGTACTTTTTGTTAAAGGAAAAATAGAAAACGAACAAAAAACAACGATTAAAAATAACATTACTATTGTTAATTTTATGCAAAGTGATGCTTTACAACTTGCGATAAATCAAAGTGATTTAATTTTATGCCGTTCTGGTTATACATCAGTAATGGATTTGGTTAAATTAGGAAAAAAAGCATTTTTTATACCTACTCCGGGGCAATTTGAACAAGAATATTTAGCAAAACGCCTTGAACAATTAAATTTTGCTCCCATGTGTAAGCAAAGTCATTTTAATTTAAAGCAACTCAATCGAATCTCAAATTACAAAGGGTTGTCTTTTTTTAATAAGAATACGGTAGATTTTAAATTATTATTCCGCCTTTTCGATAGTAAATGAGAACTCACTGCCAATACCCAGCTCGCTTTCTACATATATACGTTCATCATGTGCCTCAATAATATGCTTTACAATAGCTAAACCTAAGCCTGAGCCTCCTTCTTTTCTAGATCCACTTTTATCTACTCTATAAAAGCGTTCAAACAATCTAGGCATATGCTCACTTCCTATACCTTCTCCATTATCTGTTATACGTACAATTGCTTTATTTTTGATAAGGTTTTCTATACTAACTTCTGTTATACCATATGCATCTCCATACTTAATAGAATTAACTATAAGATTTGTTACTACCTGTTGTATGCGTTCCTTATCAGCATTAACCATTATAGGAAATGGATAATCCATATCAAAAGCTAAATTAATATTCTTTTTAGCAGCCTTCATTTCTAAAAGTTCAAATACGTTCTGAATAAGTTCTACAATATCAAAAGGTTCTATATTTAAACTCAAATCTCCAATTTCGAGTTTAGTAATCATATCCAAATCTTTGATTATATAAGTAAGGCGCTCAACGCCTTTATCTGCTCTTTCTAAATATTTTTTTCGAAGCTTCTCATCATCACTTGCACCATCCAATAATGTAGAAATATAGCCTTGTATTGTAAATAGCGGTGTTTTTAATTCGTGAGACACATTGCCTAAAAACTCTTTCCGGTATTGTTCTCTCACTTTAAGAGTTTCTATCTCTAATTTTTTGTCTTTGGCATACTTATCAATCTCTTTGGTAAGTGTTACCATATCCGTTGTTATTTTGTCTTTACTAAAAGAACTGGACTCTAAAAGCGTTAAATCGTCGTAAATTTTCTTTACTCGCCTATATATAAAACGTTCAACTCGAAATTGAATTACAAAAAATGATATTGCAAATACAAAAGCTGCAAAAATTAACAAATACATCCATATTAGCGTATATGACTCATATGAAATCAATAAAAAAACACTCAAAAAGAGTGTTGTAAAAATGGTAATGACTAGCGAAGATTTAAACGCAAACTTATAAGATCTTTTTATTTTTTTATACATTAAACTACAAACTTATATCCCACTCCTTTGACAGTTTTAAATGATTCGTCACCTAATTTTTCTCTTAATTTTCTAATGTGAACATCTATTGTTCTGCCTCCAACAATAACCTCATTGCCCCAAACCTTATCTAAAATTTCGTCTCTTTTAAATACTTTTCCAGGTTTAGAAGTTAGTAAAGATAATAATTCAAATTCTTTTCTTGGCAGTACAATTTCTTTTCCTTTAAGTAAGATTTTATATTCATCTCTGTCTATTGTTAAACTTCCTATTTTAAGCTTATTATCTCCTTTATCTTTATCAATAAATCGACGCAATAAGCCTTTTACTTTACTAACTAAAACTTTAGGTTTTATTGGTTTTGTTATATAATCGTCTGCTCCAGCATCAAATCCTGCGACTTGAGAATAATCTTCTCCTCTTGCTGTTAAAAAAGTAATTAAAACATCTTTAAGTTCTGGGATTTTTCGAATTTGTTCACAAGCTTCAATACCATCCATTTCTGGCATCATTACATCAAGAATTATTAACTGAGGTTTTTCTTTTTTCGCTTTCTTCACGCCTTCAATACCGTTTTCTGCAGTAATGACTTTATAACCTTCAGAAGATAAATTATAACCAACTATCTCCAAAATATCTGGCTCATCATCTACTAATAATATCTTTATGTTCTTTTTTTCCATTAGTTCAATATAGTGTAAAATTTTGTTAAAGTAAAGATAAACTTAATCGCAAAACTATTACTATTTACTTAAATTGATAACATAATCATAACTCTAGTATTACATATATTTAACCCTATAAACTGTTAAATTTGCATTTTAACAAAGTTTTGGTCTAATTTTTGGAGGATTTTACTTAAATTTACAAAACCATCAGAATTATTAATTAACGCTTATGAAGAAAACCTACTCTTTAAAGTTTTTCATTTGTATATTTTTGTTTCTCGCTGGTATAAATTATGCCCAGTCTCAAAACCAACGCCTCAAAGAAAAAGCTAATCAACAAATTACTGATTTAAGTATTTATCCTAATCCCGTTAGTACTGGAAAGATATTTATTACAACTAAATTAAATCTGGAAAAACAAATTGAGATTTATGATGTATTGGCTAAAAAAGTAATGGCTTTAACTCTTCGCGGTAAAGAATTATTAGTAGACGATCTAAAGCCTGGTATTTATATTTTAAAAATACGAGAAGGAGATTTTACAGCTACGCGTAAATTAGTGATTAAATAATTAATTTATTTAGAGTGATTCAATTTATATACTTTTGCATCAAGCATAAGTAATGATAGATACAGCAGATATATTTAGTATAAAAACTGAAAGTGATTTTAAAACTATTGCTTTATCTATTTTTAAACACCAGTTTCAAAATAATCCAGTTTATCGTTCTTATTGTGATTTAATTTATAAGCATCCTAGTGATGTAAAACTTATTCAAGATATTCCTTTTTTACCAATACAGTTCTTTAAATCGCATTCTATTTTAAGCTCTAAATCTATTCCTGAGATTTCGTTTTCTAGCTCAGGAACTACAAGTAGCACAACTAGCAAACATTATATTACAAACTTAGATATTTATAAAAAAAGTTTTAGAAAAGGGTTTCAACACTTTTATGGAGATATTGAAGATTATGTAATACTCGCTTTATTACCATCTTATTTAGAGCGTGAAGATTCTTCGTTAATTTATATGGTAGATGATATGATATCTCAATCTAATCATCCTAAAAGTGGTTTTTACTTAAATAATTTTGAAGAATTAAAAACCACCTTAATTTCTTTAGACAACTCTGGTGTTAAAGTATTGCTTTTAGGAGTTTCTTTTGCGCTATTAGATTTGATTGAATCACACCAATTCAAACTAAAAAACACAACGGTAATGGAAACTGGAGGAATGAAGGGTCGTAGAAAAGAATTGATTAGAGAAGAACTACATCATCAATTAAAAATGGGGTTTAAACTTAACCATATTCATAGTGAATACGGAATGACTGAATTACTCTCTCAAGCTTATTCAAAAGGCAATAGTGTTTTTGAATCACCGCCTTGGATGCGCGTACTAACAAGAGATACTGAAGATGCTCTCACGATTCAATCAACTGGTAAGACTGGAGGAATCAATATTATTGATCTAGCCAATATAAATTCTTGTTCTTTTATTGCTACTCAGGATTTAGGAAAAGTCTACGATAATAAAACTTTTGAAATCATCGGTAGATTTGATAACTCTGACATACGAGGTTGCAATCTGATGGTCTTATAATTTTTTTAAACCTTATTGTGTAATTGTATTTAATTGTTTTCGACTTAATGAAAAACAAGTTTATACTATGAAAACTTTTATCGCAATTTTTATTTTAGGAATAACAACTTCTTTCGCTCAACAAATTGATTACAATGTAAAAAAAGGATATGTAGTTGAAGGTTATGATGTTGTAGCTTATTTTAATAACGAAGCTGTTAAAGGAGATAAAAAATTCTCAACAACTTTTGATGGAGCAAAATACAAATTTTCTAGTCAAGAAAATTTAAATGCTTTTAAAGCAGATCCAAAAAAATATATCCCTCAATATGGTGGTTATTGTGCATACGCCGTAGCAGTAAACTCTAAAAAAGTTGATATTGATCCAGAAACTTATGAAATCAGAGATAATAAATTATATTTATTTTATAACTCTTGGGGCAATAACACTTTAAAATCATGGAAAAAAGAAGGCGCGAAAGTTTTACAACAAAAAGCCGACAAAAACTGGGAGGCTATAAAACATTAAAGCCAAGTGCTGTAAAAATATAAAAGAGAAAGAAAAATTTAGGTTGGTTAGTTTTTTAAGAAGTCCGATTATTATACTTATAATAGTTGGACTTCATCTTTTTATACCATTTTAATTATGTAGGTATTCTTCTTCCCTTTGTTTAAAATAATGTATTTATCGTTGATTAAGTCTTCAGAAGTAATTTTATAATCTTCTTTTATTTTTATTTTATTTACAGAAACTGAGTTTTCTTTTAATGCACGTCGAGCTTCTCCATTAGAGTTTAAAAAATTAGTTTTTGCAGACAAAGCAGCAATCATGTCCAAACCTTCTTCAATTTCGTTTTTTGAAATTTCTGCTTGAGGTACGCCTTCAAACACATCTAAAAAAGTAGTCTCATCTATAGTTTCAATATCGCCTTTAAAGGTTTTACTAAATAAAATCTCAGAAGCCTTTTTTGCTTTCTCAAACTCTCCATCAGAATGAACTATTCTTGTAATTTCTTCAGCTAATTTCTTCTGTAATTTTTTCAAACCCCTATCCTTATTATGCTCAACTATCAAAGCGTCTATGGTGTTTCTATCTAAAAACGTAAATATCTTAATATATTTTTCTGCATCGTCATCTCTAGAATTCAACCAATATTGATAAAACTTATATGGTGATGTTCTTTTGGCATCTAACCATACGTTACCTCCTTCAGATTTACCAAATTTAGAACCATCTGATTTGGTAATTAAAGGACAGGTTATTGCATACCCTTTACCACTTCCTATACGCCTAATTAATTCTGTACCAGTAGTAATATTTCCCCATTGATCACTTCCTCCCATCTGTATTGTACAATTATTAGTTTTATATAAATGAAGAAAATCATAGCCTTGCACTAATTGATAGGTAAACTCTGTAAAACTCATTCCTTCAGAAGTTTCTGATGTGATTCTGTTTTTCACAGAATCTTTTGCCATCATATAATTTACTGTAATATGTTTGCCTACATCTCTAATAAATTCTAGGAATGAAAAGTTTTTCATCCAATCATAATTATTAACTAAAACAGCAGCATTAGCGACATCACTTTCAAAATCTAAAAAATGAGCTAATTGCTTCTTTATTGCTTCTTGATTATGGCGAAGTGTTTCTTCATCTAACAAATTACGTTCGCTAGATTTTCCAGAAGGATCTCCGATCATCCCAGTTGCTCCACCAACAAGAGCTACCGGTTTATGCCCACATCGTTGGTAATGCGCTAATAGCATAATTGGCACTAAATTACCTATATGTAATGAATCGGCAGTAGGATCAAAACCAATATAAGCACTTCGCATTTGTTCAGCAAGGTGCTCTTCTGCTCCTGGCATAACATCATGTATCATTCCTCTCCACTGTAGTTCTTCAATAAAACTCTTGGTCATTTCTTAAAATTTTGAACAAAGATAATTGTTTCACTAATGATGAGAAAAGAAAAAAATAGTAATTTAGTCTTATGATTTTAGTTACTGGAGGCACTGGATTAGTAGGAAGTCATTTACTTTATACATTGACAAAAAAAGAAGAATCAATTCGGGCGATTTATAGAGATGAGCATACCTTAAAAGCTGTAAAACATGTTTTTTCTTACTATACTAATGACGTTGATTTACATTTTTCTAAAATTGAATGGACAAAAGCAGATATTACAGATGTTCCTTCATTAGTTTATGTATTCAAAAATATTACTAAAGTATATCACTGTGCTGCATTAATTTCTTTTGATCCTAAAGATTATATCAATCTAAAGTCCATAAATATTGAAGGCACTGCTAATATTGTAAATCTATGTATAAGTAATTCGATAGAAAAGTTATGCTATGTGAGTACTATTGCAGCTATAGGGAAGTCAAATATAGAGTCGAATTTTATCACGGAAGAGACACATTGGAATCCTGAAGAAGATCATTCTGTATATGCCATTACAAAGTACGGTGGCGAAATGGAAGTGTGGAGAGGTTCTCAAGAGGGTTTAGATGTAATAGTCATAAATCCTGGTATTATTTTAGGTTCTGGTTTCTGGAGATCAGGCAGTGGCAATTTGTTTAAACGTATTTATAAAGGTGTAAATTATTATACTAAGGGTATAACTGGTTATGTTGATGTACGCGATGTTGTAAAATCCATGACATTACTTATGGAAAGTACAATTAAAAATGAACGCTATATTTTGGTTTCAGAAAATGTTTCTTTTAATGAGTTTTTCTCAAAAACAGCTAAGGCTTTAAATACTAAGCCTCCTCAAAAAGAAGTCTCTAAATTACTTTTAAATTTTGCATGGCGCCTCGATTGGTTACGATCTCTTTTTAAGAATAAACGTCGTAAGGTTACTAAACAATTGGCAGAATCACTCTTAAGTACTTCTTATTATGATAATTCTAAAATTAAAGATGCAATACATTTAGAATTTATCAAAATAGATAATTCGATACTAGATAATTCAAAATATTTTTTAGAAGATCATTTATGAATCATCTGCTTCTGCATCTTCTTCATCAGCGTCAGCATCTTCTTCATTTATCTCTGTATTTGTTTCAATTCTTTCTTTTATTGGATTTAAAGATTTCGACCTTTCAGTATTCAAATCAATTTTGCCTGCATTTGCTGCTTTCTTTATACTATCAACAATAGCTTGATATATTTTTTTATCTGCTTTAAATCTAATATCTAATTCTATATAAATCTGTTGATAATCATCAATATTAAAAGTATAATATTCATTACTTTCAGTAAACTGCAAGCTATCAATATTATATTTTTCAAAAACATATCTTTCAGGTTGAAACCCTTTATTTTCTAATATTCGCTTTTGAGTTGATTTCGCATGAGTAATAATAGTCATATCATAAAGTATGTCTACCATTTTTTCTTTTGAAATAAGATTTTTTGGCTTCTTCGGTTTTTCAATAGTATTATTGTGACACGAAGTAATTAATATTAAAAAAAGTATATATTTAAATAATAATCGCATTATCTATTAAAAGTTAATCGTCTTGCTACTTTAACGTTATAAAATTCAGAATTCTTATATGCTAAACTACCATTTATAAGAGTATGGGTGACTTTAGATTTAAATGTTGTTCCTTCAAAAGGAGACCAGCCACACTTATAAAGAATATTATCTTTATTTACAGTCCAAGGATTATTAGTATCTATAATAACTAAATCTGCAAAATAACCTTCTTTTATAAATCCTCTTTTTTCAATTTGAAATAATATTGAAGGATTATGACACATTTTTTCTACAATTTTCTCAATAGAAATTTTTCCTCTATGGTATGCTTCTAAAATAGCTGGTAATGCATGCTGTACCAAAGGGCCTCCTGAAGGTGCATTGGTATACATATTATCTTTTTCTTCTATAGTATGTGGCGCATGATCTGTAGCGATAACATCTATACGATCATCTAATAAGGCTTCCCATAATTGTTCTCTATCTGCTTTTGTTTTAACAGCTGGATTCCATTTAATTAATGCGCCTTTATCTTCATAATCTTCGTCAGAGAACCAAAGGTGGTGCACACATACTTCAGCAGTAATTTTTTTATCTTCTAACTTTATTTTATTTGTTAGCAATTCTGTTTCTTTTCCTGTAGATAAATGAAATACATGCAATCGTGCTCCTGTTTTTTTAGCAAGCTCAATAGCTTTTGATGATGAAATGTAGCAAGCTTCTTCACTTCGAATTATTGGATGATACTTTATTGGAATATCATCTCCGTATTTTTCTTTATATTGTTTTAAATTTGCTTGAACTGTTGCCTCATCTTCACAATGAACAGCAATTAATAAATCTGTACTAGAAAATATCTTTTCTATAGTCTCTGGGTTATCTACAAGCATATTACCCGTTGATGAGCCTAAAAACAATTTTAAAGCTGCAACATTTTTTGCGTCTACTTTTAAAATTTCTTCAAGATTATCGTTTGTGCCACCAAACATAAACGAATAATTGGCGTATGATGTTCGTTCTGCAATATCAAACTTCTCTTCTAATTTTTCTATCGTTGTTGCTTGAGGATTAGTATTAGGCATTTCTATAAAAGAGGTGATTCCACCAGCTATAGCAGCTCTAGATTCTGTTTCTATATTACCTTTATGAGTCAGCCCTGGTTCTCTAAAATGTACTTGATCATCAATAATTCCTGGTAGCACATAATTATTTTGTGCATCAATAATTTGAATATTGTCAAACTCATCATTTATAGAAGGTGCGATTTTTTTTATATATTCATTTTCTATAAAAATATCTCCATTTGCAATAATACCTTCATTTACTATTCTAGCATTTTTTATAAGTACTCTACTATCTTTCATTTTATTTTTTTGTAAATAAACTTTTAATTTTCATTGTAATCACACCAAAAATAGCTTCAGAAATAATACCTCCACTTAATTTTGATTCTCCTCGTGTTCTATCAGTAAAAACTACTGGAATTTCTTTAATAGTAAAACGTTTTAAATATGTTTTAAATTTCATTTCAATTTGAAATGCATATCCCACAAATTTAATTTTGTCTAGATTTATAGTTTCTAAAACATGCTTTTTATAACATACAAACCCAGCTGTTGTATCGTGTATTTTCAATCCGGTTATTAATCGCACATATTTAGATGCCAAATACGATAGTAACACCCTACTCATAGGCCAATTAACTACATTTACACCTTTTACATATCTTGAACCAATAGACATATCTGCATTTTCTATAGCGCAAGCATTATATAAATTTATAAGATCTTTAGGATTATGAGAAAAATCAGCGTCCATTTCAAAAATATAATCATAATCACGTTGTAAACACCATTTAAAACCATGTATATATGCTGTTCCTAATCCTGATTTTTCTTGACGAGTTTCTAAAAATAACTGATTTTTAAATTCTTCCTGTAGAGATTTTACTTTCAACCCTGTATTATCTGGAGAATTATCGTCAATTACTAAAATGTCAAAACTTTTATTTAAACTAAATACTGCTCTAATAATAGCTTCAATATTTTCGATCTCATTAAATGTTGGTATGATGACAATCGCGTCTGTCATAAAAATTGTGATTTCAGCAAAAGTAAGTTTTTTACAGGACTATTTTTATAGAATATTCTTCATAATTTAGCAATTATGTTACGAGAAATTATCTCTACAGAATGGTATACTATTTTAATAGTGATTAGCTTACTTGTTTTAGCAATTGCTAAATATGTATATTCTAGTAGATTTAATGATTTTTTATTAGTTATTGGTAATTCTAAATACCTTAAAATCTATTCTCGGGATCAAAAATTTATTGATCACTTTGATTCATTATTATATATTAATCTAATCATTTCATTATCTTTATTTGGCTTTATTAGTTACAATACTATTGTAGGTACTATTACGCTCAATCTCATATTGTATACAAAAATAGTTGTTGGTATTGGTGCTTTAATTTTAATTAAAATCCTTTTAGAACGCTTAATAGGTAGTCTTTTCGAGATTGATAATTTAATTGACACTTATATTTTTCAAAAAACAAATTATAAAAATTACATTGGATTAGTTCTTTTACCTGTTAATATCATACTATGTTTTGCTATTCCCCCCTCTTCTCAGTTGATTTATATAATCATAGGGTTAATCTTTCTCATTAATTTTATTGGCTTTATAACTTCTTTTTTGGCAAATCAAAAGTTAATTATAAACAACTTGTTTTATTTTATTTTATATCTTTGCACACTTGAAATTGCACCATATATAATTTTATATAAGCTATTTATAAATTAGTTAGTAGATGAAAGATCCTATGAAAGTGAAAACAATTTTGGTTTCTCAACCAGAACCTAAGATAGAAAACTCTCCTTACTTCGAGTTACAGGAGAAGCAACGTGTAAAAATTGACTTTAGACCTTTTATACATGTTGAAGGAGTTACTGCTAAAGATATTAGATTACAAAAGGTAGATTTAAATAATTACACAGCTATTATACTTACCAGTAGAAATGCGGTAGATCATTTTTTTAGAGTAGCTGAAGAAATGCGTTTTAAAGTTCCAGATACGATGAAATATTTTTGTCAATCTGAAGCTGTTGCTTATTATTTACAAAAATATGTTGTTTATAGAAAACGTAAAATTTATGTTGGCAAGCGTACATTTCAAGAATTATCACCATTAATTAAGAAATATAAAGATGAAACATTCTTATTACCTAGCTCAGATAAATTAAAGCCAGAGATACCAACTATATTGGATGATTTAGGTATTAATTGGAAACAAGCTACGTTTTATAAAACTGTAATTAGTGATTTATCCGATTTAGAGAATGTATTTTATGATATTTTAGTATTCTTTAGTCCTTCTGGAATTGAATCTTTATTTCAAAATTTCCCTGATTTCAAACAGAATAATACGCGAATAGCTGTTTTTGGAAATACAACAATTAAAGCTGTTGAAAGTAAAGGACTAAGAGTTGATATTGCTGCTCCAACGCCAAAAACTCCTTCAATGACAATGGCTTTAGAGAAGTATATTGAAGAGATGAATTCAAAGAAATAATATCATATCACAAATAGTTATCTTGTGATTTATAAATAAAAAAGCGCGATATAAATACATCGCGCTTTTTTATTTATACTCTTTTTAATCTTTAACTCTCTTTTGGAGCTCCAGCTAAAATTTCATCATTAGCATTATCTTCAAACTGCTTAAAGTTTTCTTTAAATGATCTTGCTAACTTATTTGCTGTCTCGTAATATCCTTTATCATTATTCCAAGTAGTCCTTGGACTCAATACTTCTGTAGGAACGTCAGGGCAAACCCTTGGTTGTTGTACACCAAATATAGAATGAGTATGATAATTATCCTTATTCGCTGCTTCCAAACTACCATTCATAGCAGCAGTAATCATTGCTCTAGTATATTTTAGCTTCATTCTTGATCCCACACCATAAGGTCCTCCAGTCCAACCAGTATTTACCAACCAAACATTTACACCAGCTTCTTGCATTTTAGCACTTAACATCTCTGCATACTTTGTAGGATGTAATGGCATAAATGGCGCACCAAAACATGCCGAAAAAGAAGGCACAGGTTCTGTAATACCTGCTTCTGTTCCAGCTACTTTAGCAGTATATCCAGAAATAAAGTGGTACGCAGCTTGACCTGGTGTTAGCTTAGAAATTGGAGGTAATACTCCAAAAGCATCAGCTGTTAAGAAAAATATATTCTTAGGATTACGTCCTATTGAAGGCACTTGAATATTATCAATATGCTCTATTGGGTAACTTACTCGAGTATTTTGTGTAATGGTAGTATCTTCAAAATCCACAATACCACTATCGCCCATAATTACATTTTCGAGAATAGCACCACGTTTTATAGCTCTAAAAATATCTGGTTCTTTTTCTTCAGAAAGGTCAATTACTTTAGCATAACATCCTCCTTCAAAATTAAAAACTGTATTCTCATTAGTCCAACCGTGCTCATCATCTCCAATTAGTTTACGTTCAGGATCTGCAGATAACGTTGTTTTACCAGTTCCTGATAACCCAAAGAAAATAGCAGTATCTCCATCTTCACCAACATTAGCACTACAATGCATTGGCAACGTGTTTTTAAATACAGGAAGTATGAAATTTAAAGCTGAAAATATTCCTTTTTTAATTTCACCTGTATAGCCAGTTCCTCCAATAATGGCTGCTTTCCTTGTAAAGTCTAAAATTGCAAAATTATGCTGTCTTGTTCCATCTATTTCTGGGTTTGCCATAAATCCTGGAGCATTAATAATTGTCCACTCAGGATCAAATGTTTTTAGTTCTTCTTCAGAAGGGCGTAAAAACATATTATAAGCAAACATATTACTCCACGGTAATTCGTTTATCACACGAATAGTTGTTTTATAATTATGATCTGCACATGCATAACTATCTCTAACAAAAACTTCTTTGTTTGATAAATAATCGCCTAACTTATCGTATAGTTTTTCAAATTTATCACTATCAAAAGGGATATTAATATTTCCCCACCAAACTCTATCTTTAGTAACGTCATCTTTAACAATAAAACGATCCATAGGAGAGCGTCCTGTAAATTCGCCTGTATTAACTGCTAATGCTCCTGATGATGCTGCAACTCCTTGCCCACTAGACACTGAGATATCGTGAAGTTCGTCTGGTGATAGTTGATAATTTACTTTCGCGTTTTTAATTCCGTACTTTTCTAACGAAATCGTTTTCGTCGATTGGGTATTATCTACCATAATATTTTGTTGTGTTATTTAATGCACAAAAATATGAATTTTTGTAAAACCTAATTCAAAAACTGAATTAATCTTCTTTTAATTTCATAAATTTTAACACCATAAGCCCCCAAGCAATTATAAGAAATAAACCTCCTATTGGTGTTACAAAGCCTATACTCTTAAAATCAAAGCTTGTTAAATTATTTGTTGACAAGCCATAAATAGAGCCTGAAAATAAAATTACTCCCAGAATTAATAAAATTAATAGAATTTTCTTAGTCCTTAATACTAGTTTAGAAGTAGTTCCAATAAATAAAAGCAATATCGCATGATACATCTGGTAACGCACACCAGTCTGAAAAGTTTCAATAGCATCGTTATCAATTACTTTTTCCAGACTATGAGCTGCAAAAGCTCCCAATACTACAGCTAAGAGCCCTAAAACACTTCCCGCTACTAATAGTTTTTTATTCATATTAATTTTTATTTTAAGTTATTAATACCAATTTCATTTTACTACATTCGTAATAGCAATTATTACAAAGCTACTCAACTATTCTGACTATGCGAAAGATTTTAGTAATAGGTTCTGGTAAATCATCCTCTTACCTTATAAAATATTTTTTAGAAAAAGCTGAATCTGAAAAATTACAGCTTACCATTGGTGACATTTCTTTAGAAAATGCAAAAGAATTAATAGGGAATAACTCGAATGCAAAAGCTATTATTCTTGATGTTTTTAATGAAGTTTCTCGTACTTCTGCTATTAAAAATGCAGATATTGTAGTATCGATGCTCCCTGCACGTTTTCATATTGAAGTTGCAAAAGATTGTATTATTTATGAAAAACATATGGTTACTGCATCTTATATTAGTAAAGAGATGCAGGCTTTAAATGATACGGCAAAGTCTAAAAATCTGGTATTTATGAACGAGATTGGTGTAGATCCAGGTATTGATCATATGAGCGCTATGCGGGTAATAGATGACATTCGTAATAAAGGAGGCGATATTATATTATTTGAGTCGTTTACTGGTGGTTTAGTAGCTCCAGAAAGTGATAACAATCTATGGAATTATAAGTTTACCTGGAATCCGAGAAATGTGGTAGTTGCTGGCCAAGGTGGAGCAGCAAAATTTTTACAAGAAGGCACTTATAAATATATTCCTTATAATCGATTATTTAGACGTACAGAATTTTTAGAAATTGAGGGTTATGGTCGTTTCGAAGGTTATGCAAATCGTGATTCTTTAAAATATCAAAGTGTATATGGGTTAGATCACATTAAAACCTTATATCGTGGTACAATGCGTCGTATTGGTTTTAGTCGTGCGTGGAATATGTTTGTACAATTAGGAATGACAGATGATAGTTACACTATAGACGATAGTGAAAATATGAGTTATCGTGATTTTGTAAATGCATTTTTACCTTACAGTCCGAGCGATTCTGTAGAGCTAAAGTTTAGGCATGCTTTAAAAATTGATCAAGATGATATTATCTGGGAAAAACTAGAAGAATTAGATATTTTTAATTCTAAAAAAATGGTCATTCTCAAAAAAGCAACTCCTGCACAAATTCTTCAAAAAATATTAATGGATAGTTGGACACTTAGTGAAGATGATAAAGATATGATTGTGATGTATCACAAATTTGGTTATGAATTAAATGGAAAGCAACATCAAATAGATGCCACAATGGTTACTCTTGGCGAAGATCAAACTTATACTGCCATGGCAAAAACTGTAGGTCTACCTGTTGCTATTGCAACGTTGGCTATTTTAAATAAAAAAATAACAACTCCTGGTGTACAACGCCCTATAAAACCTGAAATTTATAATCCGATTCTAGATGAATTAGAAGATTTCGGTATTGTTTTTAAAGAAAAAGAAGTTCCTTATTTAGGCTACAATCCTTTAAACGTTTAGGTTAAAGTGTGTTTTCAATTTACGAAAACATAGGTTTCAATTAAAAATCATTTTAGTATTTTTATCTTTTAATTTAAAATCATAATTGCTTTGAAGGTTACAGATCAAAATATTCGTATTGATGGGATTGATAAAAAAATACTTCGTGCTTTAATGGATGATGCCCGAACTCCAGTATTAGAAATTGCACGACAGGTAGGTATTTCTGGCGCTGCCATACATCAACGCTTACGAAAACTCGAAAAATCTAAACTTATATCTGGTTCTAAATTTGTAATTAACCCTAGGGTTTTAGGGTACACTACAATGGCATTTGTTGGTATTTTTTTAGATAAAGCCATAAGTAACCCTGATGCAGTAAGGCAATTAAAAAAAATACCCGAAGTTTTAGAGTGCCACTATACAACAGGGAATTGGAGTATTCTTATTAAAGTACTCTCAAGAGATAACGAACATTTAATGCATTTACTAAATAAAGAAATTCAAACCATTACAGGGGTATCGCGTACAGAAACATTTATTTCTTTAGATCAGCAGATTGACAGGCAGATTAAAATATAAAGCAAAAAAGCCTCTTAAAGTATTATAAGAAGCTTTTGTATTATAAAATTGCTGTTATTTAATCTCTGCTGGCAAATATCTGAAATCCCCAGTATGCTAAGTTTGCTAAAGCACCAAGTGCAGCAACTAAATAGGTTCTCGCTGCCCATTTAAGTGCATCTTCAGCACCTTTATATTCTTCCTGAGAGACCATATGTTTGTTTTGTAACCATGCTAAAGCTCTATTACTCGCATCATACTCTACAGGTAATGTAATAAAGCTAAATAATGTTGCAAAACCCATCATTATAAATCCAGCTACAGCAATATAAAAGCCTCCACCACCAATTGCATTAGTAGCCATTAATACTACACCACCAATAACAATCCATTGCGACATCCCAGAAGTAATACTTACCATAGGTACTAATGTAGAACGCATTTGCAACCAACCATATGCTTGCGCATGTTGTACTGCATGCCCGCATTCGTGTGCTGCCACTGCTGCTGCTGCTGCATTACGTTGATTATATACCGATTCGCTTAGGTTAACTGTTTTATTTTTAGGGTTATAGTGATCTGTTAATCGTCCTGCGGTAGATACCACTTTCACATCTGTAATACCATGATCTGCTAACATTTTTTCAGCAATCTCTGCACCACTCATACCATTACGCAATTGCTTTTTAGAATAAAATGCAAACTTTCGTTTTAATTGATTACTTACCAACCAACTTATTAAAGCTACTGCTCCAATAATTATATAATAATTCATCATATCTCTTTATTTTTTAAGGTTCTTAATCTACACTAAAGATAACAAAAATAACGCCAGTTTAGTATTCAGAAATTTTGTCAGTAAGCCGTGTCATTGCGAATGCAGTAAAACAATCTCTAAAATAATAAAAAGATTACCACGTCGCTTCACTCCTCGTAATGACGTTAACCAACAACATTTACAATCTTACCAGGAACAACAATCACTTTTTTAGGAATTCGACCTTGTAATTGCGCTTGTGTTTTTTCGTGCGCCATAACTGTCGCTTCAATATCATCTTTACTCATATCCAGAGGTAACTCCAAAGTAAAACGCATTTTACCATTAAATGAGATTGGATAGTTTTTACTGTTTTCTACCAAATGACTTTCATCAAATATTGGAAAAGCAGCTATAGAAATAGATTCTGTATTTCCTAATTGCGCCCATAACTCTTCAGCAATATGTGGTGCATACGGAGAAATCAATACTAGTAATGGTTCTAAAATAGATTTACTTGTACATTTTTGAGTAGTTAACTCATTAACTGCAATCATAAAAGTAGATACCGAGGTATTAAACGAGAAACTCTCAATATCTTCTTCTACTTTTTTAATGGTTTTATGTAATGTTTTTAAATTGTCTTTTGTTGGTTCTGCATCATTAACATTCAATTCGCTTTCTCCAACATATAATTTCCATAATTTTTTAAGAAAACTATGTACACCTGTAATCCCCGCTGTATTCCAAGGTTTAGATTGTTCTAATGGACCTAAAAACATTTCGTAAAGACGTAAACTATCAGCGCCATATTGCTCACATATGTTATCTGGGTTGACGACATTGTATTTAGATTTAGACATTTTTTCGACATCTCTAAAAACTTTAAACAAATTTTCTTTAGAGATTAACTTAGCATTCTCGTATTCAACTCTCCAACTTCTAAAATCTTCAATCTTAAGTTCATCTGTATATTTATAACTCGATACATCTTTAATAACTTTCAAAAACTGTATATCTATATGATAAGGATTGATTGTTAAGGTTATATTTTCATTAAACCCTAATTCTTTAAACTTATTTTTTAAAGGTTCAATTTCATTGGCCTTAATAAATATTGGGAATTTTTTAAATTGCTTATTAAAAGCCTCTTCCAAATACTCAAAAGAAATAAATGTATTTGAAAATGTATTTTCCAAATTCTTAATTACTTCTTTTCTTTTATTTAAATCTTCTAAATCTAATACAATTGCATCAGAGTTTTGATTTTCATCTTCTCCATAAGTAAGAGCAAAATCTGTAATTTTACACACAAAAGCACTCGTCCCCAAGATCATCCCTTGATTAATGAGTTTTTTAAACGGCTCATCTACGCCTACAAAACCTCTGTCTTTCATAAACTTTACCCAAAAACGTGAGTATAATAGATGCCCCGTAGCATGCTCGCTTCCGCCAATATATAAATCTACATTTTTCCAATACTTTAATGCTTCTTCACTAGCAAAGATTTCATCTCGCATAGCATCTTCCATATAACGGAAGAAATACCACGAGCTTCCTGCCCATCCTGGCATGGTATTTAACTCTAATGGAAAAATTGTTTTACCATCAATTAAATCGTTTGAAACAACTTTATTTGTATTAGTATCCCAAGCCCAAGTAATTGCATTTCCTAATGGTGGTTCTCCTGTTTTTGTTGGTAAATACTTTTCTACTTCAGGTAATTTAATAGGTAGATGTGCTACATCTATCATTTGAGGCATTCCATTTACATAATATACCGGGAATGGTTCTCCCCAATAACGTTGACGAGAGAATACAGCGTCACGTAATCTGTAATTGGTTTTTCCTTTTCCGTGTCCAATTTTTTCTAATTCAAAAATGGCACGTTTTAGTGCTTTTTTATATGGTAATCCGTTTAAGAAATCACTATTAGCAATTACTGTATTGTCTTTATCTACATGTGCTGCTTCACTTATGTCAACTCCTTCAAAAACGTTAGGAATCTCTATTCCGAAATGATTAGCAAAATCATAATCTCTCTGATCCCCACAAGGTACCGCCATCACCGCTCCTGTTCCATAGCTTGCCAGTACATAATCGCCAATCCAGATTTGTATAGGTTGCTTTGTAAATGGATGTTCTGCATAGGCTCCTGTAAATACTCCCGAAATGGTTTTTACATCTGCCATACGATCACGCTCACTACGTTTTGTAGTCGCTTCTACATATTCTTTAATGGCGTCTTGTTGTTCTGGAGTTGTAATTTTAGTCACCAATTCATGTTCTGGAGCTAAGGTTAAAAAATTAGCTCCAAAAATGGTATCTGGACGTGTGGTGAATACTTCTATCTGTTCGTCATGATTATTCACATTAAATGTAACAGATGCGCCAACAGATTTTCCTATCCAATTTGTTTGAGAATCTTTTAAGGGTTGTGGCCAGTCAATCGTATCCAAACTTTTAAGTAATCGTTCAGCATAAGCAGAGATACGCATACTCCATTGTGTCATTTTTTTACGAACTACAGGATGACCACCACGTTCGGACACACCGTTTACAATCTCATCATTTGCTAAAACTGTTCCCAATGCAGGACACCAGTTCACTTCACTTTCAGCTAAATAAGTCAGTCTATATTTAAGCAATATTTCTTGCTGTGCTTCAGAAGACATTCCTCGCCAAGTTTCGGCAGAAAACAATTCTATATCGTCATCACATTCAGCATTAATATTAGCATTTCCTTTCGTAGAAAAAATATCTATCAAATCAGAAATTAATTCTGCTTTATTTGTGTTTTTATTATACCAAGAATTAAATAATTCTATAAAAATCCATTGGGTCCACTTATAATATTCTGGACTCGAAGTACGTACTTCTCTAGACCAATCGAATGAAAATCCGATCTGATCTAATTGACGACGATAGGTTTTTATATTTTCTTCTGTGGTTACAGCAGGATGTTGACCCGTTTGAATTGCATACTGCTCAGCAGGTAATCCAAAACTATCATATCCTTGTGGGTGTAATACATTAAATCCTTTGTGACGTTTGTAACGCGCATAAATATCTGAAGCAATATAGCCTAAAGGATGGCCTACGTGTAGGCCTGCGCCACTTGGATAAGGGAACATATCCATCACGTAGTATTTAGGTTTATCTGATTTATTACTAGCTTTAAATGTTTGATTGTCTAACCAAAATTTTTGCCATTTTTTTTCTATCGAATTGAAATCGTATTTCATTGTAATCTTATAGATATCTTCGTCATTATGAAAGTGTTAATCTTTTAATCTAAAACTTAAAGTTAAACAGACTCGCGCGCTTTACTAGGAATGACAAATTTTAAAGCTGCAAATTTACATTTTAAATAGTATACTATAAAACCTTTGGTTCTAATTTATAAATCCCATTAAAAGGTTAATAATTATCTTTTAGTAGAAAGTAATTTCTACTTTTGCGCTCATCATTAAATTTCAAGTATTGGGAATACAGAATTACAAAGCACATATTGCATTACTTGGCGCAAATATTATTTACGGTGCCAATTACCTTATTGCTAAAGGAGTGATGCCTAATAAAATTGGACCTGCTGCTTTTGTATTTCTTAGAATTTTAGGAGCTAGTATTTTATTCTGGCTGATAAAATCATTTATAAAAGAACGTGTTGAGAAAAAAGATCTTTGGCGTTTGGTAATATGTGGTCTTTTAGGAGTTGCTACCAATCAGCTATTATTTTTTCATGGATTAAACCTGACGTCTCCAATTGATGCTTCTATAATTATTACATTTATCCCTGTGATGGTACTTATTTTTAGTGCTCTTATTCTTAAAGAACGAGTTACTACTAATAAGGTATTAGGAATTACTATAGGAGGTATTGGTGCTATATTTTTAGTTTGGTATGGTAAAAGCTCGGGAGGCACAAGTTCTCTTTTAGGGAATTTACTGGTATTTATTAATGCAAGTTCTTACGCTATGTACTTAGTACTTGTAAAACCTTTAATGAAAAAATATAATAGCCTTACAGTAATTTCCTGGGTGTTTTTGTTTGGGTTTGTATTTATGTTCCCTTTTGGAATAAGTGATATGTTATCTACCGATTTTTCAACCTTTACATTAAACACATATCTCGCTGTAGCATTTGTAGTAGTTGGCACTACATTTTTAGCTTATTTGTTTAATATTTATGCCTTAAAACAAGTATCTCCATCTGTTACCGGAAGCTATACTTATGTGCAGCCTGCCGTGAGTTTTATTATGGTAAGTATTTATGCTTATGCATTTAATAACACTGAATATGCTCAGGATATTAATTTAGTGAAAATATTAAGCTGCGCTCTTGTAGTTTCTGGGGTATATTTAATAAGCTTGAAACCGAAAAAAGAAAAGCTAAACCAAAAATTCAAGTGATTGAAAACCATAATCCAGAGCAAGAGATTTTAAAATCGTGAAATAAATAATTATCTATTTACACTACAAAAAGACACATCTCATAACAATGTTAATAGTTTAAACGTTCTAATCCTTTAAGAATTAGATTTCTTTTATATTTTTACCTGCATATCCAATTCATCATATGAGTTCATCTTTTGAAAAACATCAAAAACGACGCTTAATCTCATCATACTTTTCGGTAATTATTAGTATTGCTTTAGTGTTGTTTTTATTAGGTTTATTAGGGATGTTAGTATTGAATGCCAATACAATTTCAAATAATTTTAAAGAACGTGTTCAACTCAATATTTACTTTAATGATTCTGCTAAAGATGTTGAAATAAAGCAGCTTGAAAGAAGTTTAGCACTATCTCCTTATGCTAAAGAAGCTAAATATATCTCTAAAGAAGATGCTGCTGAATTTTTAAAAACAGAATATGGAGAAGATTTTTTAGATGATGTGGGATATAATCCGTTACAAAACTCTATAGACGTTAATTTTAAAGCCGAATATGTTACAGAAACATATTTAGATAGTATTTCGCAAGTTATCCTTACCAAAAAATATGTAAACGATGTGCAGTATGACAAAGATTTGGTCTCTGTTATGAATAGTAATGTAAAGCGTATTAGTTTTTGGATACTGGTAATTAGTGCTTTGTTTACTTTAATTGCCGTATTACTTATTAATAGCTCGATACGCTTAGCCGTGTACTCTAAGCGTTTTATTATTAAAACCATGCAAATGGTTGGAGCTACCAAGCAATTTATCAGGCGTCCGTTTATATTAAAAAGTGTACGATTAGGTATTATTGGTGCTCTTTTAGCACTCATAGGAATGGCAATTGTTTTATATTATATTAATAAAACATTTCCAGAATTAGAGCTATTAGGGAATCCTGTATTAACTTCGGCTTTGTTTGTTATTGTTTTCCTTTTAGGTATTATAATTACTTGGATTAGCACTTATTTTGCAACACAGCGATTTTTGAATTTAAAAACAGATCAGTTATATTATTAATAGTAAGATTAGAAGTGCTCTATAAATTTAGAAGCTCTTAACGTAAAAGTTTTAAATAAAACAGTTACTTTGCATTTATTAAAGTTTTGGATTAGTATTTAAAACATATTGCTCAATTAACAATAAGAGGCAACATTATATTTACTGAATTTAAATAATTATGGGAGAGCAAAAACGAAAGCAAGACTCAAAAAGTAGTTTTATATTTGGCAAAAAGAACTATAAATTTATGTTTATAGGATTAGCTTGTATTGCTCTTGGTTTTATTTTAATGTCTGGTGGTGGAAGTGATGACCCCAATGTTTTTAATCCAGAAATTTTTAATTTTAGACGTATTCGATTAGCGCCAACATTAGTGTTAATTGGCTTTGGAATTCAGGTGTATGCAATTCTTTTAAATCCTGATAATTCTAATTCAAAAAAATAATTTCAAATTCTAAATCTTTTCTAAAGTATCCTATCTCTATTTTGATATTTTTGTGAAATGGAAATTATCGATTCTATTATTTTAGGAATTATACAAGGATTAACTGAGTTTCTTCCTGTATCGTCTAGCGGACATTTAGAACTTGGAAAAGCCATCCTTGGTGACGAATCTATTCCTGAAGAAAGTCTTTTGTTTACAGTTGTACTCCATTTTGCAACAGCATTTAGTACCATTGTAGTGTTTAGAAAAGATATTCTAGAAATTATAAAAGGAGTATTTTCATTTAAATGGAACGAAGACACTCAGTTTATCACAAAGATTATCATCTCTATGCTTCCTGCAATTTTTGTAGGCCTTTTTTTTGAAGAACAGCTTGAACAGCTTTTTGGAAATAGTGTATTATTAGTTGGATTCATGCTTATAATTACAGCAGCTTTATTATTTCTTGCTGATAAAGCAAAAAATACTGATAAAAAAGTATCTTTTAAAAATGCATTTGTTATTGGTATTTCACAAGCTATAGCTATTTTACCAGGTATTTCACGTTCTGGGGCCACAATTTCTACTTCTGTATTATTAGGAAACGATAAAACAAAAGCTGCTCGTTTTTCTTTTTTAATGGTCGTTCCTTTAATTTTTGGAAAAATTGCGAAAGATGTTTTTAGTGGAGATCTAACTTACAGCAGTGATAATTTCACAGCACTTTCTGTTGGGTTTATAGCAGCATTTATAGCAGGTTTATTTGCTTGCACTTGGATGATTGCACTTGTAAAAAAGAGTAAGCTCTCATATTTTGCCATTTACTGTGTTATTGTAGGGGTCATCGCTATTATGATTTCATTATTAAATTAAAATGAAATCTAAAAGATCCCATAAGATCATTAAAAAATAATGCAAATGAATCGAATTAAAACAGGAGAAGATTATAAATCTGGTCAAGTTTTACTCATTGACAAACCTTTGCATTGGACATCTTTTCAAGTTGTAAATAAATTACGATGGGAAATACGTCAAGCTTTTAATATTAAAAAAATAAAAGTAGGGCACGCTGGAACTTTAGATCCGTTAGCCAGTGGATTATTAGTGATATGCACAGGTAAAATGACCAAACAAATTGATCGTTTTCAAGGACAAATAAAAGAGTACACAGGGACATTTACTTTAGGAAGTACAACACCATCTTACGATCTTGAAACAGAGATTGACAATACTTTTTCTACAGAACATCTCACAAGAGATTTAATTATAAATACTACCACCAAATTTATTGGAGATATTGAGCAAGTGCCCCCTGTGTTTTCAGCTTTAAAAAAAGATGGAAAGCGTTTATATGAATTTGCCAGAGCAGGAGAGTCTATAGAAATTAAATCTCGAACAGTTCATGTTTCTGAATTTGAAATAACCAATATTGAAGGGTTTAAAATTGATTTTAGAGTAGTTTGTAGCAAAGGTACTTACATACGTTCATTAGCAAACGATTTTGGAAAAGCATTAAACTCTGGAGCTCATTTATCTGCTTTACGCAGAACAAAGATTGGTGATTTTAATGTTGATAATGCTATCTCTATTGAACAATTTATAACTAATTTATCTTCGGAATAATTTTTGATATTCTAATTGCTTCAATCAACAAAACACAAAATGAAGCAGTCAATCATAATTGTATTTCTAACTATCCCCTATTTTTTATTTTCTCAAGAACCAGATGACATCAAAACTCATGGTTTATTTTACAAAGGTTCTTTTGCAGCAACGTTAACTATTAATGAGGATTTTGAAATTGGTAATGAAGATGATGAAGTTCTCATAAACCCTAGTGCTTTTTTTATAAATAATACTGTAGGCTATCAGTTTGACGAACGTACTTCTATTGGATTAAATGCTGAACTCGATTGGCATTCTAAACAAGGGCTTCTGTTTTTTCCAACATACTTAAGTTTGAGATATAATATTTTTGTAGATGATGATAATATATTTATTAGAGGTGGTTATGGTCGTTTATTAAATTTAGGTAGCGATTTTGAAAAAGGAACACTTTATAAAGCTGGGGTTGGTGTTCAAGTTTTTGATGGAGATTATAAAAATTCCATTTTATTTGGTATTGATTTTAGTAGAAAACGATTTGGGTTTCGACAAACCGAAAAACTATCTAGTGTTTCCGTATTTTTGGAATTCATAGTTTTCTAAACTTTTTTAGATAAATGAACGTATATTATATAAATTTACGTTTAATATTAAATGCCTATAGCAACAAGCACATATAAAGCATTGATTATCACAACTTTTTTATCTACAGTTGTGGTGATTTTGGGTTTTACACTTCAAGTAAAAAAACAACCTCATTTGGTTGCAGAAACTTTTTATGAAGTAGAATCTGAGCCTATAGTAGAAGAATCTAAAGAAGAGTTAGAAGATATTATTAAAAGCTTAGATAACTTGCTAAATACTACTAGTACTAATCAAGCATATAATGAAACAAAACAATATGAAGCTCCAGATGAAAAAGCATTTAATGAACGCTTAGAAGAAATTAGAAATAGAAATACCATTGAAAATTCTCAAGAAAGCTCCAAAAACAATAATTCATCTAATAGCAAAAGTGAATTTAGTGCTGAAGATGATTCGGCATTTAATGAGATTAAGGATCTTATTTCTGAAAAGAAACGAACTGCTTCAGGGGGTTCTAGTAATGTTAATAAAAACAGTTCGATTAGTTACTCTTTGGTTGATCGTACAAAAATAGAAATCCCTCCACCTGTTTATTTATGTGAAAAAAGCGGGAAAATTGTTATAAATATTACAGTAGATGCCAGTGGTAATGTTATTGACACCTATTTTAATAATGCTTCAACATCTAAAGATGGATGTATGGTAGATCATGCTCTAGAATATGCAAAAGCTGCGAAATTTAATGCAGATGCATCAAAACCTTCGCAGCTTGGTTCTATTACATTTTATTTTAAAGGCAAGTAGCAGGTTGTAATTCACAAATCATTTTCGACAAATCGTCAATAATATTTTGCCCCTTATTTTTGTTATACCACATTTGTAAATCTTCCTTAAATTCTGGAGTTAATTTACCATGTGCTTCTTTATAATCATTTACCATTTGAGTTGCTTCTGATGGGCGAGGTCCAAATGTATTTACAACATCTTCAGATTCATTATCAATCATAATCAATTTTGGAATTGACTTCCCTCCATTAGTTAAAAATTGATTCATTAGCTCGTCATTCTCATCTCGAAGTACTACTTTAAACTCAATATTTGCATTTAATTCAGCAACTTTATTCATTACTGGCATAATATGCGCTGCATCACCACACCAGCTTTCTGTAAGGATTAACCAAGTTACCTTCCCTTCAAAAGCAGCTATTTGATTTTGAATTTCTTCAGATACTTTTACTGTTTTATCCCAACGTTTCATACGTTTATCGTTGAGCTTAGTATATTCTGCTAGGGCTTCAGTCTTTTCTGCACCCGTAGTAGAGTTTTGTTCTGCCATTTGTTTTACCAAATCTTTATACTCTTGGTAAGACATACTATTTTCGAGGCTATTTTTTATTGTACTATTCATAAATTTTGTTTTCTAATCTGTAAAACTAAGTGTCATACATGTTAAAAAATATGACTATTATCATAACTATGTCTATATTTAAGGCAGAAACTTACATAGGTAATGACTACAAAACATAGATGTGGCTGGTGTATAGGTGATGACCTATATGAAGCTTATCACGATTTAGAATGGGGAGTCCCCGTTCGTGATGATGATACTCTTTTTGAGTTTTTAATTTTAGAAACTTTTCAAGCTGGATTAAGCTGGATTACGATCTTACGAAAACGCGACAATTTTAGAAATGCATTTGATAATTTTAACTATAAAAAGATCGCTAATTACAATCAAGATAAAATTGATACGCTTCTTGAAGATGCAGGAATCATTAGAAATAAATTAAAAATAAATGCTACCATTACTAATGCACAAGCTTTTATGAAAATTCAAGAGGAATTTGGAAGTTTCAGTAAATACATATGGAATTTTGTTGATGGTAAACCTATAAAAAATGCTTTTGCAACTTATAAAGATGCACCAGCAAATACTGCTTTAAGTGATATAATTAGTAAAGATTTAAAAAAGCGTGGTTTCAAATTTGTAGGCTCTACAGTAGTTTATGCACATATGCAAGCCACTGGTATGGTGAATGATCATGAAGTAAATTGTTTTAGATATAATGAAGTTTAATCTGATTATTATTTCATTTTAAATATTTCAAAAATTCTGCTCTAGAAATATCTTTAGCGCCTAAGCTTTCGAGATGACTCGTATATACCTGACAATCTATTAACTTATAATTACTGTTTTTAATAAAAGTAACAAAACCAACTTTACTTGCATTACTCACTTTAGAAAACATACTTTCACCACAAAACACATTCCCTAAATCAATACCATACAATCCTCCAACTAGTTCTTTATTCTGCCATACTTCAACAGATTTTGCATAGCCTAAATGATGTAATTTCAAATAAGCTTCAATCATAGATTCTGTGATCCAAGTTCCAGATTCTCCATTGCGTTTTATTTGAGAACATGTTCTTATAACATCTTTAAAAGCAGTATTAACTGTGACTACAAAATCACTATTTTTCAGTATTTGCTTCATACTTTTTGAAACTTTTAGCTCTGTCGGGAATAGTACAAATCGCGGATCTGGAGACCACCATAAAATAGGTTGATCATTTTCAAACCAAGGGAAAATCCCGCTTTTATAAGCTAATAGTAATCGTTGTACTGACAAATCCCCTCCAATGGCAAGTAATCCCTCTTCATTAGCATTCTCAACATTTGGGAATTCTATATTTTCATCTAAAATTATCATTTAAAAGAGTAATAAACCTAAAATATAAATCACTATTCCTACCAACATTAAAATTAAAGTATAAGGCAAAATTTCTTTTGCTTTTAACTTAGTAATTCCTAATAATGGCAAAGCCCAAAATGGTTGTAACATGTTTGTAATTTGATCTCCATAAGCTAATGCCATAATAGCTTTAGGTAGTGGCACTCCTAATTTTAAGGCAGATTCTACTACAATTGGACCTTGTATAGCCCATTGGCCTCCTCCACTCGGCACAAAAATATTTACTAATCCAGCACTAAAAAACGTCACAATAGGCAATGTTGTTTCTGAAGCTATCGATACAAAAAAATCAGAGATCATTACTACCATTCCTGTGCTTTTCATAATTCCCATGATTCCAAAATACAAAGGAAATTGAATTAAAATTCCTGAAGTACCTTTAATCGCTTCTTCTATTGCATTTAAAAAATTATTAAAGTTTTTATGTAGAATAATAGCTAATCCTAGCATAAAGAAGTTTACCATATTAGGTGTAATCTGTAAGTTAATAAGGTTACCCCAATATTGGTGTCCAAAAGCAATTAATAATACTATCCCAAAACCAATGGCTATTGGTGTTGAATCATCTAATTTTTCTGCACCTTTTAAATTTTGAGCATTTTTATTTTTAAACTTATAGATTTCTAAATTGAGCTTAGTTGGATTAGTTCGCTTAGCAATTCTATATAATACTAATGGCATAACTATAAGAAGTACTGCAAAAATCACCAAATTCCACCAGCTAAATACAGTACTATCAAAATTAATACTTGTAGGTAATTGTGAAATAATTTCAGGAGAAGAAATATCTTTCATTAATTCCTGTAAATGATTATTCTCTGTTACTTTTATTGGAGCAGAACCACTAATCCCTCCATGCCAAATCATAAGCCCTACATATCCTGAAGCACCTACTAATGGGTAATTAATAGCTATATTATTACGTTGGGCTTGCTCACCAATTTTCCGTGCTAAAATAGCTCCAAAAATAAGACCAAGCCCCCAATTAAAAAATGCAACGCACATTGTTGTAATACTAACTAAAACAACTGCATTAGCTGTATTTGTAGCAAATTTTGTAAGCCCAAGAATAAGGTTATTCATTGGTTTACTTAAAACTAACACATGTCCTAACACCAAAATAAGCATCATTTGGTATGCAAATTCTAATAAAGCTGTATTCCAAATACCATTTTCCCAAAACGATAAAATACTTAGTAATTGATTTTCATCAGTAATTGGTTCTGTAAACACCAATGCCAATATTATAGTTAACAATGTTAGTAAAATAGCTATTGTAAAAGGTGATGGTAAATACTTATTAAAAAGTGTTTCTATAGATCTCGTAATATTCATTACACGAAAATTAAGGTATTATATCAAAATAAAAAAACCTTAACGTTATACGTTAAGGTTTTTTTCAGAATATTATTATTGTTTGTATTAAAACGGTAGATCATCATGATCTTCTTCATTAAGATCACTTACAGGTTCAAAAGCATCTGCTGGTGGTACAGGAGGCATTTCTCCACTAGGAGTAGCTTCTTGTAAACTTTCTATTCTCCAACCTTGTATTGAATTAAAGTACTTTGTTTCTCCTTGTGGATTTACCCATTCTCTTCCTCTTAAATTAATACTGATTTTTACCTGTTGTCCAACTTGGTAATTATTTAATAAGTCTGTTTTATCTTGAACAAATTCTATCATTATATGCTGTGGGTATTGTTCTTCTGTAGTTACAACCACTTCTCTTTTTCTAAAACCATTTGTTCCAAATGTTTGTGTTTCTCCAATCAACTTAATCTTTCCTTGTACTTCCATTATTAATTATTTATACTGTGTTCTTATTTTTCTTATTTTATGATAAAAGCAGTTTCCATGCACTTTCTACATCACCATAACTCAAATAGTTTTGAGCTACTTTATGTTTTTTTCTGTGAGTCGCTTCTTTTATATTTGGGTAGCGCTCACTTACGTCTGCAATAAACGCTTCAATCTCGGTTTTATTAGGTAACACTTCAACATTAGCTAACATTCCTAAATCATTTCCTGTTAAAATCATACTGTTTTTAACAAAATCTGGCATATTATCTACACCTATCCCTAAACGAGTTAATGGTTTTGGGATTTCAAAAAATCCTTCCTTTGCTCTGTTATAATAATTACCTCCAGCACGAGATACTAAATCTAATTTTTCTTGATTTATAGAATCATCTTTATTCAAAACTTCAGTATCAACATGAAGTTGTAAAATTTCACATATTACTAAGTTTCCTGCTCCTCCTTCTGTACCTAAAGGTTTTATCTCATTTACTTTGCATTCAAACTGTACAGGTGATTCTGCTACACGAAACGGTTTTACAACATCTGATTTTAACATTGTTAACCCTGCTTTTTCAAATTCATTTATACCTTTAGCATAAGCCGTGCTACTTAACGACATTTGATGTACAATATCAAAATTCACCACATTAATCACTACTTCTTTTGTTGCCTCTATATTATCCAAAGTATGCTTTCTAGTAGCATCCCGCCCGCGAAGTGCCGGTGAAAAAATAAGAATAGGAGGGTTTGCACTAAACACATTAAAAAAACTAAATGGTGATAAATTAGGTTTTCCATCTGTGTCAACTGTACTTGCAAACGCAATTGGCCTAGGTGCTACAGCACTTATTAGTAAGCCATGTAATTGGGCAACAGTTAAATCTTTTGGTTTAAAGGACTTCATAGCGCATATCGATTTGAGCAAAGTTAACAATCTAATTATTAACACAAAAACGATTTACTAACATCCAGAACAATAATATCAACATAATTGCATTATATTTAGAATTGTAATTAATCCTATAATTCTATTGAATACTAAAAGCTATTTACGTTGGATACTTATCTTGGCTTCTTTTGCTATTATCTCCTTAATTCTTTGGAATACCTATTCGTTTTTTCAATATTTTAAAGCTGAAGAACGAACAAAAATGGAAGTTTGGTCTTCAGCTCAAAGTGAACTTTCTAGAAACCTAGATTTAGATGCTGAACTTGAGTTACCATTAAAAATACTCTCAAGTAACAGCAATACCCCCATGATCTATATACTTGAACAAGATGGAAGTATTGATTATAACAATATAGATCCCGAAAAAGCTAAAGATTCATTATACTTACAAAAATTAATTTCTAGATTTAAAAAAGAAAACCCTCCACTTAAGGTAGAATTTGAAAATGATTTTGTTGGAACAATTTATTACGGCAATTCTCCGCTATTAGTTAAATTAAAATATTATCCATTAGCTTTATTACTCATTATTATTTTATTTGGAGCCGTTGTATTTTTCTTTTATAGAAGTTCTAAAGTAGCTACTCAAAATAAATTATGGTCAGGAATGGCAAAAGAAACAGCTCATCAAATTGGCACACCATTGTCTTCTTTAGTAGGCTGGACAGAACTTTTAAGGACCGAAAATGTTAATCCTAATTATATTCTAGAAATTGAAAAAGATATTGATAGATTACTCATTATAACTGAGCGTTTTAGTAAAATTGGATCTGTCCCTACTCTAGAGAAAAGTGATATTATAATAGAGACTATTGAATCTTATGAGTATTTAAAGGCACGTTTTTCTAAACTTATTGAATTTAAAATGAACACACCTCAACCACCTTTATATGCAAACTTAAATAGGCAGCTATACAGTTGGACTATTGAAAATTTGGTTAAAAACGCTATAGATGCTATGAAAGGTAAAGGGGTTTTAACACTTGATATTTCTCAAATAAAAGATGAAGTATTTATTAGTATTTCTGATACTGGAAAAGGATTAGAAAAAAATAAATTTAAAAAGATATTTGAACCTGGTTATACTAGTAAAAAAAGAGGTTGGGGGTTAGGCTTATCTCTTGCTAAACGAATAATAGAAGATTATCACCAAGGAAAAATCAAGGTAACCTCATCACAAATAAACAAAGGAACTACCATACAAATTGCGCTAAAAACACTATAGGTAAGATTGAATTTCTGTGGCAGTCTTTTGAAATTCTTCAGGAGTTAATGCTGTTTTATTTATGAATCTAGCATCTTCCATTGAGTGTAATGGGATTAAATGCACATGAACATGGGGTACTTCTAATCCAATTACAGAAATTCCTATACGTTTGCAAGGAATGGCTTTTTCAATAGCTAGAGCTACTTTTCTTGAAAAACGCATCAACTCAATATATATTTCTTCATCTAGGTCAAAAATCTTATTCACTTCTTTTTTAGGTATACAAAGTGTATGTCCTTTTGCATTAGGATTGACATCCAAAAAAGCTAAAAAGTCATCCGTTTCTGCAATTTTATAACAAGGAATCTCTCCATTAACAATTTTTGTGAAAATTGAAGCCATATATTATTTTATAATAGTTCTATCTAGAAATCTCAATAATATCGAATTTCATTATTCCTGTTGGCACTTTTATCTCTGCTACTTCTCCAACAGATTTCCCTAATAAACCTTTCCCAATAGGAGAATTAACAGATATTTTCCCCGCTGCTAAATTAGCTTCTCCATCAGCTACCAAAGTGTATATCATTTCCATTCCGTTGGTCTGGTTTTTTATTTTCACTTTTGATAATACCAATACTTTAGAATCATCTAATTGAGATTCATCAATCAATCGAGCTCCTGCTAAAGCGTCTTCTAATTTAGATATCCTCATCTCAAGCATACCTTGAGCTTCTTTAGCAGCGTCATATTCGGCATTCTCACTTAAATCTCCTTTATCTCTTGCTTCTGCTATAGCCTTAGATGCTTTTACTCGCTCTATATCTTTTAATTGCTTTAACTCGTCTCTTAATTTTTTTAATCCCTCAGGTGTATAGTAAGATACTTTACTCATAACTTCATCGTTTAATTTAAATAAAAGATTCCGAAACTAGTTCGGAATAAAAAAATCCCGTTCGCACGAGATTGTATAGCAAATATACAAAATTATTAGCTTAAAGTGCTTTTTGTTGTAAATTGTGATCGGAAACAAATCATATAAAATAAACTATAATATATAGATTATCAAAAATTTAAAATAACAAAAAGCTAAAATTATTAAACTCCATAAAAATCAAATTATACATAAATGAAACACTTTTTTTTAACTGCTCTTATTAGTTTATTAATTTTTTCTTGTAGTGGTAGCGATGATGTAGATCCAAATTGCAATTTTCTTATTAACGCAGGCTTTAGTACTAGTATAAATTTAAATTTACCACAGTTTAGTCAACTTCAATTTGCCAGTAATTCTGTATTTATTCCTAATGTTGGAAATCAAGGTGTTATTGTTACCAATATTGGAAGTGGTTTTTTTGCATGGGACGCTAGCGACCCTAATCATGAATTGAGATCATGTTCGAGGTTATCTATTTCTGGTTTAGAGGGTACTTGTGGTTGTGAAGAAGCTAATACTTATAGTTTAGTAAACGGGCAACCTCTTGATGCAGATCTACCTTGTGGTTTATTAAATTACAGAGTACAGCAAGAAGGAAGTACTTTATTTATTTCAAACTAAAAATAATAAACATTTTATAGCATTTTATTTTAATGTCCATTTTTAAAACTTAATTGTAGCTCCTAACAAGAAATTTATTCCTGCTTGAGGATAAAACCCTGTTCCGTCAATAGTAGTTTGCCCACCAGATTGATTAGGTACATCAAAACTGAAGAAAAAACCATTGTTTTCATAAGTTTCGTCAAAGATATTATTCACCTGCCCAGTTAAAATAATTGATTTAAATATAGAAAATCCACTAAAGACATATTGCACATTTAAATCATTAGTAAAATAACTATCTAATTTAGAGCTTTCAGCATCAATGTTTGCTAAATATTGTTCGCTTACAAATTTTGAAAAGAATGTAAAATTTAAATTGTCTGTTGGCTCATAGGTCAACGCATTACCAGCAACAAAATCTGGAGAGAATGAAATATTTGTTGTTCCTAAATTAACTAATTGCCCATCTCTTTGTGCCACAAAGTCTTTATTTTTATTTGTACTTAATGCTGCATTGGGTCTTATAGTAAATTTATCATTAACTCGAATTATTGCATCAACCTCTATACCTAACCTATAACTATTTCCACTGTTTTGACGAATAGGGAATCCTACTTGATCGAGTTCACCTGTTAGTACTAATTGATTAGTAAAATCTAAATAATATATGTTTGTATTTAATTTAAAGCGTCTCTTATTTAAACGCCATCCTAATTCAAAATCATTTAAACTTTCTGGTTCTGGATTTCCATTTTCAAAATCTACTCTTGCAGGCTCACGATTAGAACGCGCATACGAAAAATATAAACTATTATTATCGTTTGCTTTAAATGTAATCCCAGCTTTAGGGTTGAAAAATGTATAATTTTCATTTACATCCAGTGGAACACTTCCAAATAATAATCCATCTGCTTTATAATCTATATTTCTAATTTGTGCATCTGCATAAAATGAAAATTGATTGTCGATCTTGTAAGTTGCTTTAGCGTATAAATTAAAATCTTTTTTATCACTATTATTATCAAAAAATCGAGTAGGAAGTGTTGGTAATGGCGCAAGATCTGAGAATATAATTTCTCCAAATTGTTCACCATCATAGCGATTCCAGCCACCTCCAAAAATTGCGTTTAATCTATTCTTTTTGTAATTTATATTAAAAATTGTACCATAAAAATCACTATTTAAGTGTGATCGAGTCACTAAATCAGAGACTTCAATTGTTTGTCCTCCTGATTGAAATGAAGGTAATCTGTAAAATGCTAATGATGCTTCATCTATATATTGTTCAAAAAAACCTCTCCCATAAGTATAATGAAAAGATATATTTCCTGTCCAATTTGGATTAAATCTATGTGTAAGGTGTAGTTGATAATGATCTTGCTTATAGTTATCTGTTTGATCTTCATAAAACTGTTGGTTTCCATTACGATCAAAAAATAATCCTTCTGCATTGAAACGTCTGTCTGTAGTCAAAGTTGCAGCATCAACACCCGCAAATGATAAACCTGTAATCTCTTCTCCACCAAAAATTAAAGCTTTAATAAGTGTTTTATCATTTTTATAAACACCACTTAAAAAATAAGAGCTTAAATCTGAAAACGCTCTATCTATATATCCATCTGACTCTATTCTTGATAAGCGCCCAGAAAATGCAAAATGATCATTTAAAAGGCCAGTTCCTAACTTAACTGTATGTTTCCTAGTATTAAAACTCCCAAAAGAGTTTGCAATTTCAGCAAATGGTTTTTCAGAAAGATTATCGGTTAAAACATTAATACTAGCTCCAAAAGCTCCGGCTCCATTTGTAGATGTTCCTACCCCACGCTGCACTTGAATATTCTCTACAGAAGATGCAAAATCTTGAAGGTTTACCCAGAATACAGTTTGACTATCTGCATCGTTATAAGGAATTCCGTTAAGTGTGACATTGATTCTAGAATTATCGGCTCCACGAATACGGATATCAGTATACCCAATTCCTGTTCCATCAAATGTAGTAGATACAACAGATGGTAAAGAATTTAATAACACAGGTATGTCCTGCCCTAAATTTATTTTTTCTATTTGTTTTTTACCGATTTCTGAATAGGTAATCGGAGAATTTGTATTCACTCGAGATGACTTTACAATAACTTCTTCTAATTTCTCTACTTTGGTTGAGTCTTTCTGTGTTTTTTGTTGTTGTGCTCCAACACTCATTGATAATATTAAGAATGGTATAAAAAGAAATAAATTTTTCATCGCGATTAATAATTTAATCGAATAAAAAGAGGTAATTATTCTTTTAGTATTTTAAGCTTTTATTTTTTGTTTCCTAAACAGCATTATCTGTTCTAGGTTCAATGGGTGTGATCTCAGCCATTATTAATAGCACCCCTTTTGAGAACGCTGCAAAGATAGTTTAGATTTTTATTTAAAAATATGTTAACTCATTTTTAAATTATATTTATTCCAAATTCGGTTTCTTTCTATTTGCTTTTTTATCTGATTGGAATCGTTTATTTTTTATACGCTTTTTTATAATTGCTCTTGGTATTTTGGTAGGGAATCTTTTTTTTTGAATAATTAACCCTTGTCTTATAATTTCTAAAAAACGTTTTTTTACAAGTTCTTTATTTTTATGTTGACTACGAGATTCATCGCACTGTAAAATAAGTATATGTTCTTTTGTTAATCTTGTTTTTAAAGTTTTTAGTAATTGTTGTTTTTCTTCTTTAGAAAAGGCTAATGACTCAGATAAATTAAACTGTAGTTCTATTTTTGAAGATACTTTATTTACGTGCTGACCTCCGCTTCCTGAACTCCGAATAGCCTTAAATTTTAATTCTGATATTAATAATTCAGCATCCACATTAAGAGATTTGATGAGCAGGTTTTAATAAATCGTTTACTGTTTTTACAGGGTTAAAAGTAAGTAATGGTACTTCTACAAAAACAGTATTCCAATTTGCCATAGCTCCATTCCACAACCCGGGAAGTTCGAGAGCTTTTATATTCTTTCCTGTTTTTGTTTTCATCGTAATGAAAGCTGTTTTAGAATCTACAAATTTTGTTAAATCAAATGTTTTTCCTTTACAGTCTTTAATCCCACAAACAAGGTCTACTGGGTTAAAATGTGTTGCATTCTTAAAAATATTTTTTTGAAGTTTATTTTTTTTATCAACTTGAGCAGATTCTACAATCTGAAGCGAAGCTGTACCCATTTCGTCTTTTACCCAAAAAGGACCACCACCAGGTTCTCCTTCATTTTTAACCATTCCGCAAACACGTATAGGTCGATTCAGTTTTTCTTTTAAATACTCTACTTGATATTTAGCAGAATATTTTTCGAACTCTGAACTAATTGATACATTTAACTGATTTGATAAAAATTCTGCAATCTCTATAAGTTCACTTTCTGATACATCACTTTCCAATTGATTTAAAAACTGAAATGCTTTTGCTTGTATATCTAATAAAATTCCACCAAGTATCTTTTTATACCTAGCCACTTTATTTTTATATTTAGAAACTACTACATTATCTATATTTTTAATAAAAATAATGTCTGCATCTAAATCGTTTAAATTCTCTATTAAAGCGCCATGACCAGAAGGTCTAAATAACAATTTACCATTACTATCTCTAAAAAACTTATTATCTGATGTAACTGCTATAGTTTCTGTCACTTCTTTTTGATAAGAAAATGACACATCATACTCAGTGTTTGTGCGTTCTTCTACATCTTCCTCTATGTGTCTAAATTCTTCATCAAATTTATGTTTATATTTTTCAGAAATTGTAAAATGTAAGCTAGCTTTATTATTTGGAGATGCATATAATGCCGCTTCAAATAAATGCTCTTCAAACGCTGTACAAACTGTGTTTTTATATTTATGAAATGGTAATAATCCTTTAGGAGAAAAGCTATAATTTAACCGATCTTCTTTAAGTATTGTTCTTACAAATTCTAAACGACGTTGATCTTCTGATAAATCATTAAAATTATCTATTACTCTGTGTAATTTAAAAACTACTTCTTCAAAAAATGGCAATTTCTCTAATCCTACAAAGAACACAGATAACTCATTAGCTCTATGTTTATTTATATAAGAGTTTATGCTTTCTTTTTTAGAATCATAGCTTTCTAAGAATTCAAATAAAAATTTGAACATTCTTGTAGCTGCACCCGAAGCAGGAACAAATTTTACAACCTTTTTTTCTGAGCACTTACCATCAAATAAAGCTCTATAATATTCTTTTTCAGTTTCTTTTAAGCTTATAATACCATTATCAATAGTAGCAGCTTCTTTTAAGTTTATATATGGGACTCCTGTTCTGAAAAGTTCTATTTGAGATTCAACTTTTTTAACTGTTAACCCTTTACTTTCTATTTGTTGTATATCTTCTTTTGTAAACTTCAAGTCTTAAGTTTTATTAGGTCATTAATATGTTTTATAGCTTTTTTAAATCGCTCTTCTTTATTTCCTTTAAGTAAAATATATGGTTTATTATATTTTATAAGTGTAGATTCAAAAGCTTTAAACATTTGATCTCTTTCATTTGGTTTATCACGTAAATCGTCTACTTCCCAAGGCGTATCAATATAGGTTAAAAAATATAAATTGTAAGTATTTTCTATAGCATATTTGCTCAAGATTTTATCACATTTTTCAGTATAATATACTTCAGAATAAACTTTGGTTTCTAATAAGTTGGTATCACATATAAGTATTTTATTTGCATCTTGAACTAGTTTATTCTCTAATTTCATCTGACCAATAGCAATAGGCAGTAAATCTTTTGGTTCACAAATTTTTTGTTCTAAATTCCATTTATTTTGGAGGTATTCTCGTGCATATTCAGGTACCCAATTTGTATTGTAGTATTCTGCTAATTGTTTAGAAAGTGTTGTTTTACCAGTAGATTCTGGTCCAAACAATACAATTTTTAGGCAATTTGAAGGCTGCTGTTTAAGTTTTTCTTCCACGCTAAATATCCCATTATTGAAATAACAATAAATATAAGGTATAACAAACTACTTAATGTATAGCCTTTAATGAAATATAAGGGTACACTAATAATGTTTCCTACCAATAAATACAGCCAATTTTCGACTTTACGTTTAGCTAACATCCACATACCTCCAAAAAAGATCATAGTAGTTAAAGTATCAACATAAGCCGTCCAACTTGTCCATTTCTCAAAAAAGTTATAAATCATAACTACTCCTACTAAAGATATTAATCCTATTAATACTGCAATACTATGATCTTTTTTAGAAGCTTTTGAAATAGGTGTGTAACTTTCTGGCGATATTTTACGTGTCCATATATACCATCCATAAATACTCATTATAAAATAATAGCTTTGAATAATCATGTCTCCTAACAATGTCCATTGCCAAAGTAAATACACGAAAATCATGGTGCTAATAATACCTGTTGGATATACCCAAATACTATTCCGCCAAGAGCATAATGCTGAGGTTATTCCAAATAAAACAGCAATAGTTTCCATAACAATTTGATAAGTCTCATATTCTGCGTATTGACTAAAAAGAAAATCAAAAACTTGGTTCATAATTGCTACGATCGCTTTTAACAATTTTTAAATTTACGATCACATTATCCTGAGCATCAAATGCTATTTTAATCTCTTCTGTTAAAAATTGCATTAATGCATCATAATCTCCATAAATTTGAGTGCTCAACGGGTTTTCTATAACTGTAAATTCTGATAATCTCAACTTTTTTATAAATGTTTTGATATGATTTTCATAATCATTTTGAAGTGGCATTAAGGTTAATTCTACTGATATTTTCATCGAATAATTATTTATTCATTTCTGCTTTCACAGAAATCTTAATTTTTAATTTTTTATTTCATCAAAAAAGCTTTCATTATCTTCAAAAGCTGTTCCAATGACTACTAAATCTGCTCCTGATTTATATGCATTTTGTAATTGTGCTTTACTTTTTATACCACCTCCAACAATTAAAGGAATATTAAGTTCTTGTTTTACAAAATTAATGATTTCGCTTGTAATTGGAGAAGATGCTCCACTACCAGCTTCAAGGTATATAAGTTGCATTCCTAAAAGCTCTCCTGCTTTTACAGTATCAACAATGTTTTGAATATTAGTTCTCGATAAAGGCTTTGTTTTTGTAACACGCTCTACAGTGGTTTCTTTTCCATTTTCAATTAAAAGATAACCTGTTGGAATTATTTCTAAATTCGTTTTTCGTAATTTAGAAATAGAGTCAACATGTTTTCCTATTAAATAATCTGGATTTCTTCCTGAGATTAAAGATAAAAATAATAATGCATCTGCTTCATTTGTAATTTGAGTAACATCTCCTGGAAACAATACAATAGGAAGTGTTGTATGTTCTTTAATTTTTAAAACTAACTCTTCTGTTACATTATTATTTACTGTACTTCCTCCAACAAAAATATGAGTAGCCACAGATGTATTTACTTTTTTCAAAAAAGAAGCTACTCTTGATAACTCCATTTTATCTGGATCTATTAAAACAGCAAGTAATTTTACATTTTCAGAAATCGCATTTAATATGTTTTTATAAATCTGTGTCATTAAGATATTGCATAGGCGCAAGTAAAGCCTTCAAATTCAAAAAAGTAAATTTTATATCGATATTTCTTATTTTCATAATCTATCCAAGCAATAGTTTCTTCGTCATGAAGCATAAAAGGAATGACTAAAATATGATTTTTAAAACTTAGTCCTGGGGTAGCAAATAATTTATATAAAGCTTCTTTAGCTCCCCAAATTACAGTTAGTTTATTAATATACTCTTTCTCTTCAATTAAATAATTTGCTTCATAAGCAATAAATTTATGAGCAATTACTTTAATCTTTTCTCGTTGTTTTTCAATGTCAATCCCGATAGGCACATCACTAATAATAACTCCTGAAAATATAAATGAATGTGTTATAGAAATATACTTACCATCTCTTAAATGTGGTTTTCCATTTTCGTCGTAATATAAATCTGAATCACTATAACCAAAAGCTTTTAACAAATGTCGTATACTTAAAAACCCTCGTTGATGTAATTCACTCTTCATTTCTAAAACACGCTCTAAATGTTTAGGTTGTAATGTAACCCCTTGAAACAATTCGTTATATGATTCTGTAATCTTCCAGAGTTTAACAGTAGTTTGTGAATTAGGGTGTAAAGTTAAATGTAAGGGCATTTATATTTCTCGTACTTATTACGTAACTTTGCAGTCACAAATTTGACAAAAATACAGCCATAGGCTGCTTAACAATTTTGAGTAACGAAATTAAACTATTTTAAGGTGTAATCCCAAAGTTGTTAAGGTTTAAAAAACATTTAAAAATTAGTTATGAGTACAAAAACAGTTGACTATGTTCCTAATAAGGTAAAGGATATATCGCTAGCAGCTTGGGGAAGAAAAGAGATTGAACTAGCTGAAGCAGAAATGCCAGGATTAATGAGTTTACGTGAAGAATATAAAGATTCACAACCTCTTAAAGGTGCTCGTATTGCTGGGTGCTTACATATGACCATTCAAACCGCTGTATTAATTGAAACATTACAAGCTCTTGGTGCAGAAGTAACATGGAGTTCTTGTAATATATTTTCAACTCAAGATCAAGCTGCAGCAGCAATTGCTGAAGCTGGAACTGCTGTTTATGCATGGAAAGATATGACTGAAGAGGAATTTGATTGGTGTATTGAACAAACTTTATTTTTTGGAGAAGATCGCAAACCATTAAATATGATTTTGGATGACGGTGGTGATTTAACCAATATGGTGTTAGATAAATACCCTGAATTAACTGCTGGAATAAATGGTCTTTCTGAAGAAACTACAACAGGCGTTCATCGCTTGTACGAGCGTGTAAAAAACGGAACATTACCAATGCCAGCAATAAACGTAAACGATTCTGTTACTAAATCTAAATTTGATAACAAATACGGATGTAAAGAAAGTGCTGTAGATGCGATTCGTCGTGCTACAGATATTATGTTAGCTGGGAAACGTGTTACTGTTTGTGGTTATGGTGATGTAGGTAAAGGTACCGCAGCTTCTTTTAAAGGCGCTGGAAGTATAGTAACTGTGACTGAAATAGATCCTATTTGTGCATTACAAGCTGCAATGGATGGTTTTGAAGTTAAAAAACTAGAAACTGTTATTGGAAATACAGATATTGTAATAACTACTACAGGAAATAAAGATATCGTTCAAGGCAAGCACTTCGAAGCTTTAAAAGATAAAGCTATTGTATGTAACATTGGTCATTTTGATAATGAAATTGATATGGCTTGGTTAAATGATAATTACGGTCATACAAAAAACACTATCAAACCACAAGTAGATAAATATACTATTGATGGAAATGATATTATTATTCTTGCTGAAGGGCGTTTAGTAAATTTAGGTT
Organism: Flavobacteriaceae bacterium; assembly: GCA_003443635.1. NCBI lineage: Bacteria > Pseudomonadati > Bacteroidota > Flavobacteriia > Flavobacteriales > Flavobacteriaceae > Flavobacteriaceae bacterium. The sequence goes on from CP031964.1 coordinate 118,008, forward strand.
GTGCAACTGGTCACCCAAGTTTTGTAATGAGTAATTCATTTACAAATCAAACGTTAGCGCAAATAGAGCTTTGGAACAACAAAGAAGCTTACGAAAATGAGGTATACATGTTACCTAAGCATCTTGATGAAAAAGTAGCAAAATTACATTTAGCTAAAATTGGTGTAGAGTTAACAGAATTACGTGAAGAACAAGCAAACTATATTGGTGTAACTGTTGATGGACCATATAAACCAGAACATTACAGATATTAATCTATTATTATTTTTAATATAAATAAATATTGAGATTAAATTATAAAAGAAAAACCCAAGCATAAATGCTTGGGTTTTTCTTTTTTTAAAGCTTTTAGGTGTTTACTTTAGAGTTTTATTTTTCAAAATAGCTAGTTAAATAATCGTCGATTACTTCTTTTAATACGTTAATATCTACATTCTCATTTCTAAATATTGTAATGTTTTCAGATACGCGATTACGCCCTACACTATCTCGAATTTCAATCATCCTTATATCATCAAAATCTTGTAAATAACTTTTAATTTCATTATCTAAAGTAATATCTGTAAGGTATATTTTAATGGTCTGCTCTCTTGGGGAATTTCTAATTTCTGTTCTAAAAGGAAGCATAAGTACAGTATTTTATATTAAACACTTCATGAGTGGAAATATAAAAATAACAAAAAAACCCTTTTAGTTTCCTAAAAGGGTTTCAATATTTTAAAGAAAGTTTAAGTTTCTAAGCTTCGAAAGGCTCTATAGAAACATAAGATTTATTATCCTTTTTCTTTGTAAATTTTACAAGTCCATCAACTTTAGCATGTAAAGTGTGATCTTTTCCTTGATATACATTCTCACCTGGGTGATGTGTATTACCACGTTGTCTTATAATAATGTTTCCAGCAATAGCAGCTTGACCACCAAAAATTTTAACGCCTAAACGTTTCGATTCTGACTCTCTACCATTTTTCGAACTTCCGACTCCTTTTTTATGTGCCATTTTATTTCGATTTTATGTGTTTATTATTAACTTAAAGCTACAATTAAATCGGCTTTCTTCATTGAAGAAATTCCTGTAATTCCTTTAGCTTTTGCTAAATCTTTCAATTCAGCAACAGTCATACTTTTTAAATCTTGAGTAGCTTCTGCTTTTTCTACAACTGGTTTTGCTTCAGTTTTAGGAGCAGTAACTTTTTTAGCTTTTGGTTCAGCTTTTGTTTTGGTAGCTTTTTTAGCTCCAGATGTTGTAATACTTTCTATTACAATTTCCGTTAAAGATTGACGGTGACCATTTTTCACTCTATAGCCTTTACGTCTTTTCTTTTTGAAAACAATAACTTTATCACCTTTAAGGTGCTTTAAGACTTTTGCTCCTACTTGAGCTCCGTCTATAGCTGGGGCGCCAACAGTTACTTTTCCACCATCTTCAAGAAGAAGTACATTATCGAAAGCTACTTTCTTTCCTTCTTCTGTTTGTAAACGATGAACAAATACTTTTTGATCTTTAACAACTTTAAATTGTTGCCCTGCTATCTCTACAATTGCGTACATAGCGTAACGTTTTTATTAATTAATTTTGTTCAAAAATGAGTGCAAATATACGGCTAATTAATTAATCCACAAATCTTTTTAAAACTATGCTTTAAAGTTTTTTCTTTTATTGGCTAGATAAATTCCTATTAAAATAACTATGGTCGCCAATCCTTGTAATACACTAAATGCTTCACCATCTATAACGCCCCACATTAGTGCTATAATAGGCATTAAATAAGTAACTGATGATGCAAAAACAGGAGTTTCTAATTGAACTAGTTTAGCAAATAACACTTTTGCTAACGCTGTTCCAAAAATAGAGAGAATAATTACATAACCTATAGAAGTCATAAATTCAGGATGTTCAAAAGTTACAAGTGAGAAAAACCCTGATACAAATAGCATAATTACTGCAGGAATAAATATAATCACATAATTTCCCATTGTTAAACTTATAGCATCTACATTTTGTAGATATCGTTTTATAATATTAACATTAGAAGCATACATTATTCCTGATAGCAAAACAAAACCTGCATAAAAATAATTTTGTTCTGGATTTAAATCTGCTCCTTTTAAAATTAATAAAGCAGTGCCAATAAACCCAATAATTACTCCTAAAACCTGACGCCTAGTAGAAGCAATTTTAAACACTGCTGCGCCTAACAAAACAGTATTTAAAGGAACTAATGAATTTAAAATAGAGGCTATAGCACTATCAATCTCAGTTTGAGCAATTGCAAATAAAAACACTGGGAAAAAAGAACCTAGCAATCCTGAAATAGCAATCCATTTCCATTCTGTTTTAGTAATCAATTTCATTCTCTTAAATCCAAATAAAAACAATACTAGACTTGTTATTATAATACGTATCGCGCCTAATTGAAGTGGTTTTAAGCCTATAAGTCCTTTTTTTATAAGTATAAACGAACTTCCCCAGATTAAGGCTAATAATATAAGGTAACCCCATTTTTTGTTAGTAGCATTCATTAAATCGTTTTAAGAATACAAAAATGAGGATTTTAAGGTTAAGAGTATATTAATCATTAAGTTTTTACAAATTATAATGATTTGTTATCTCACAATAATTTAGAGTAAATTATTCAATCTTCCTTCCATCGTATAGTTTCCATAATGTGTTTAATATCTTTTTTAAGATAATCTGCTGCTGGTAAAATAGAGTCGTAATTAGGCTTTGCATAAAAATACAACGAACCAGTAATGAAATGATTAAGGCTATCTGTCACATAAAACTGTGATTGTGATGCTGCATTACCTCCCACTTCATAAAACATACCATAAACCTTATGTTCATCACTTACAAAAGGCTGTTCAATAATTTCGTCTGCTTTAACCGTATGCGTTTGTGTAATATTTTGAGCATCTAATAAAAGGGAATTTAAATTAGAATTATAAATTTTTTTATAAGTCAGATAAATTGTTCCTTTTAAAGTAGGGTAAGTAACCTCTAAACCCAAAGAGTTTTGATTATTAGTAACTTTTATATTTTCTATATCTTTAGACAACTCATTTTTTTCAAAAGAAAAAGGGAGTTGAGTTTTAACTTTTAGATAGTTTGGGTTAGGATACTCTAACCTTAATAATGCTTTTGGTTTTGGTACAGGATCGTTCCCACAAGAAACGAATAGTATCACAGAAAGTAAAAACAACACGTTTCTCATTATTTTATATTTTGTTAATCGTAATTTTAATCTGTTTAATACGTTTTTTATCTAAAGCTTCTATAGTAAAAACGAAATTTTTAAAATTTATTTTACTATCTATTTTCGGGAAACTTTTTGAAATTTCCAAAACAAAACCTGCTATAGTTTCCGCTTCTCCTTTTTCAGATTCAAAAATAGTTTCATCTTCAAGTTTTATAATTCGATAAAAATCCTTTAATGTTGTTTTTCCTTCAAACACATAATTATTATTGTCTAATTTAGAATACATCAATCCATCATCATCAAACTCATCACTAATATCTCCTACTATTTCTTCAATTACATCTTCTAATGATACTAATCCTGAGGTTCCTCCATATTCATCAACTACAACAGCTAAATGAACTTTCTTTTCTTGAAATTCTACCATTAAATCGTCTAGCTTTTTATTCTCTGGAACAAAGATTGGAGTTCTTAATAAACTCACCCAATCAAATTGTTTTCTATCTAAATGCGGCAATAAATCTTTAACATATAAAATTCCAATAATAGTATCTATGCTATCTTTATATACTGGTATTCTTGAATATCCTTGTTTGGTAATTTCTGGAATAATCTCAGCATATTTTAAACTTTCGTCTAAAGCAAAAATATCTATACGAGGTCTCATCACTTGCTTAGTATCTGTATTCCCAAAAGATACAATCCCTTGTAAAATTTTATGCTCTTCTTTTGTTGTGTCTTCCTCACTAGTTAACTCTAAAGCTTGTGACAATTGATCAACACTCAAATTAGATTTTTGTTTCCCTAATTTATTCTGAATAGCAAGCGTAATGCTCTGCATCGGGACACTTATTGGCGAAAAGATAGTATCTAAGGCATTTAATGGATGTGCCATAAATTTTGAAAACTTTAAATTGTTTCTGCTGGCATAAATCTTTGGTAAAATTTCTCCAAAAAGTAATATCAAAAATGTGGCGACAATTACTTTTAAAAAAAACACCAGGTTAACTTCAATAATCCAAAATTTCACAACAGAATCTATATCTTTAAATAACACATCACTTATTCCAGCAAATAGAATAACAATAGCAATATTTATAAAATTGTTAGCTACTAAAATTGTAGCCAGTAATTTTTTAGGCTTTTTTAAAAGCTTTGTAATAATTTCGATAGGTTTCGATTTTTCTTGCGAAGTTTCATCAAGATCTATTTGGGTAAGAGAAAATAATGCAACTTCAGCTCCCGAAATTAGCGCAGAACAAATTAACAATACTACTAAAAGTACAAATCCAGATATAACAAAAGTATCCATTGCTAATGCTATTAGTAAACTTACGGGTTCAGGGTCCAAAGCATATGATATTAATTAAACAATTAAAATGGTAAATCATCATTATCATCTATCGGTGATGATTCGTTTATTGGGGTTTGATTTGCAATGGGTTGAGATGGCTGTGTTTGTGTTCCACTTGCAGCGCTTTCGTTTTTTGTAGTTAAGAATGTAAAATCTGAACATTGAATTTCTGTAGAATAGCGATCCATTCCTTTATCATCTTGCCACTTTCGTGTTTTTATACGCCCCTCAATGTACACACGATCTCCTTTACTTAAATATTTTTCACAAATTTCTGCAGCCTTATTTCTAACTACTATATTATGCCACTCAGTATTAGTAATACGCTCGTTAGATTGTTTATTTACATATGTTTCGTTTGTTGCTAACGGAAAACGCCCGATACATCCACCACCTTCAAAATGATGCATTTTCACTTCATCTCCTAAATGTCCAATAAGCATTACTTTATTTAATGTGCCAGCCATAATTATTTACATGTTTAAACCACAAAATTAGTGGTTTTTAATTCTCTTTAAAAATACTAAAAAATATAAAGCCTCCATAGACTTTAAAAATTAAATCCCTCTAAAAACTTACTTATTAATATAGGTACAGGAAATGTTTTAAGCTTTGAAATTTCAACTCCTCTTTCTGGAAGTTTTGATACTTTTATTATCCAAAATTTAGTGTATAAATGTTGATGTGACAGCTTATGAATAATAGTTTTTTTATTATATAAAGCAACTGTATATGATTTCTTATTTAAAAACTTAACAATAGTTTTATTTTTATTAAAATCTCTTTCTTTTAAATCTTCATTAGTTTCAACAAGTGGGAATTGATATAAATTTTGCCAAATACCTTTACCTATTCGCTGTTCTAAAATGGTTCGCTTATCTTCAGAAATGAAAACCAAAAAATTAAAATGCTTTTTTGTGACTTTCAGTTTTTTCAACTTTACAGGAAGTATCACTATTTTATTAAGTTCTCGAGCTGTGCATTTTTCGCATAAAGGGCAAACATTACAATTAGGGTTTTTAGGTTTGCATTGTCGCGAACCAAACTCCATTAAGCTTTGATTGTAATCTCCTATATTTTTTTTAGGTAAAAGCTTCTGTGCTAAATTTTTAAATTCTTTAACTCCTTCCGTTGAGTTAATAGGAGTTTCAATTCCAAAATAACGAGATAGTAAGCGATATACATTTCCATCTACCACAGCAGTAGATTCTTCAAAACAAATTGAAGCAATCGCACTTGCAGTATAATCACCTATTCCTTTTAGTTTTAAAAGCTCATTATAAGAAGTTGGAAAAACGCCATTAAACTCATTTGCAATGTGTTTTGCCGTATAATGTAAATTACGTGCTCTAGAATAATAGCCTAACCCTTGCCATAGTTTTAAAACTGTTTCTTCTTTAGCTTTAGCAAGGTCAAAAACACTTGGAAAATTTATAACAAAGCTATCATAATAAGGTAAACCTTGTTTAATTTGAGTTTGCTGTAAAATTATTTCGGACAGCCATATATGATATGGATTTTTAGTTTTCCTCCACGGAAGGTCTCTTTTATGTATTGAATACCAGTCTGTTAAAATTTTATGAAAGTTCATTTAAAGAAAATAGGAAGTAGCAAAAATAAACGTTTATTAGGTTAAATTTTAATGATTTAGGCTTGAAATATTGAATTTAAAATACATATATTTGCATCCCTAATAATTTTTAGTAATAATTAAAATAGCAAACAATGACAAAAGCTGATATAGTAGCGAAAATTTCAGATAAACTTGGAATTGAAAAAGGAGATGTTCAAGCAACTGTTGAAACATTTATGAATGAAGTAAAAACATCATTAGAAAGTGGTGATAATGTTTATCTAAGAGGTTTTGGTAGTTTTATCATTAAAACGAGAGCAGAAAAAACTGGTAGAAATATTTCAAAAAACACTACTATAAAAATTCCAGCTCACAATATTCCTGCATTTAAACCTGCAAAAGTTTTTGTAGAAAGTGTAAAAACTAACGTAGAAGTTAAATAAAAGCATTTAAACTAATATTAATTTAAAAAAGACAATTTTATGCCAAGTGGTAAAAAACGTAAAAGACACAAGGTAGCAACGCATAAGCGTAAAAAAAGAAGACGTGCTAATCGTCACAAAAAGAAATAGCATGAAAAAGTAGTTTTTAACTACTTTTTCAGTTTTTTAAAAGTTCTTTGATATCAAATTCATAATTAAATACACATCTACCTATGTGTAATTATGAATTTTACAGATTAAACCCTGTGAATCAAAATATGTATAATCCATCTGTACTTAATTGTATGGATAAAAATTAACTTTATGAATAAAGAATTGATTATTCGTTCTAGTTCTAATGACGTTGATTTTGCCTTATTAAAAGATGGAAAACTAATTGAATTACAAAAAGAAGGAGATGACAACAAATTTGCCGTTGGTGATGTGTTTTTAGCCAAAATACGGAAAGCTGTCCCTGGTCTTAATGCTGCATTTGTTAATGTAGGTTACGAGAAAGATGCATTTTTGCATTATCACGATTTAGGACCAAAACTTCCTACTCTTTTAAAATTCATTAAACGTGTAAGCACAGGTAAACTTAAAGATTATTCTTTAAAAGATTTCCCATTTGAAAAAGACATTGATAAGAATGGAAGCATCTCAGATGCTATAAAATCTAATCAATCGGTACTCGTACAAATTGTAAAAGAGCCAATATCTACCAAAGGACCCCGAATAAGCTCGGAATTATCCATTGCTGGTCGATATTTAGTTTTAGTTCCTTTTTCTGATCGTATTTCAATTTCTCAAAAAATTGAATCAAAAGAAGAAAAAGAGCGACTTAAAAGGCTTGTTAAGAGTATAACTCCAAAAGGTTTTGGAGTTATTGTACGTACTGTTGCCGAAGGCAAAAAAGTAGCTGAACTAGATAGAGATTTACAAAATCTCTATGATCGTTGGACAGTAATGTGCAAAAAGCTACAAAAAGCAAATCATCCCAGTAAAGTGTTAGGAGAAATGAATAAAGCCTCTTCTATTTTAAGAGACATTTTTAATGACACATTTACATCTATAATTGTAGATGATGAATCGCTTTACATTCAAATTAAAGATTACGTGCAAGAAATTGCACCAAAAAAAGAATCAATAGTTAAATTGTATCAGTCTAATGTTCCTGTTTTTGAAAAATTTGGAATAGAACGACAAATTAAAACATCCTTTGGACGTACTGTTTCTATGGCAAAAGGCGCTTATTTAGTAATTGAACATACTGAAGCCCTTCATGTTATAGATGTAAATAGTGGTAATCGCTCAAACAAAGCAAAAAGTCAAGAGGATACAGCTTTAGAAGTTAATATGATCGCTGCTTCAGAAATGGCTCGTCAATTACGTTTACGTGATATGGGTGGCATTATTGTAGTCGATTTTATCGATATGGGAAAAGCTGAAAATAGAAGAACGCTCTACAACCATCTTCGTGATGAAATGAAAGATGATCGAGCAAAACATAAAATATTACCCCCAAGTAAATTTGGGTTGATACAAATAACTAGACAACGAGTGAGACCAGAAATGAACATTAAAACCAGAGAGGAAAATCCTAATGGTGCAAATGGACAAGAAGTTGAAGCTCCTATTGGAATTGTGAGTAAAATTGCTCATGATTTAGAACAACTAGCAAAAAAAGACTATAAAAAGGTGACTTTAAACACACATCCTTTTATAGCAGCTTTTTTAACTAAAGGCTTTCCATCTATACGTTCAAAATGGTATTTTGAACATAAAAAATGGGTGAAAATATTACCAAGAGATGCTTACACATATCTAGAGTACAACTTTGTTGACAAAGATGGTACTGAAATTAAATTATAAAAAAAGCCTTATTCGTTATGAATAAGGCTTTTTTGTTGTCATTATAATTTTATTAAATTAAGGCGCTGGATTAGGAATTACAGCATGTACTTCATTAATTTTCTCTAAAATAGTATCACTAAGCGTCACATTAATACTATCAATATTCTCTTTAAGTTGCTCTAAATTTGTAGCTCCAATTATATTACTCGTCACAAAAGGTTGCTGGTTTACAAAGGCCAATGCCATTTGTGCTAAAGTCATTTCGTTACTTTCAGCAATTTCTAGATATAGTTTTGTAGCTTCTGTAGATTGCTCACTACTGTATCTCGCAAATCTTGGGAATAATTTTAAACGTGCATTATCTGCAGCCGTACCCTTCACGTATTTTCCAGACAGTACTCCAAATCCCATTGGAGAATAAGCTAACAACCCTATATTTTCACGTAAAGCAATTTCTGCCATATCACCTTCAAAAGGACGGTTTAATAATGAGTATGCATTTTGTATAGTGATTGGGCGTGGCAAATTATTGATTTTAGATTCTTCTAAATAACGCATAGTACCCCAAGCTTTTTCGTTAGATAATCCTATTTGCCTAACCTTTCCTTCCTTAATAACCTCACCTAAAGTATTAAGGATTTCATTAAAATTATCTTTCCATTGGTCGTCAGGATTATGCTTGTAATCTCTTACTCCAAAAGTGTTCGTCTGACGCTCTGGCCAGTGTAATTGATATAGATCTATATAATCTGTTTGTAATCGTTTTAATTCTTTATGTACAGCTTCTTTTATAGATTCTGGACTAAATCCAGTAGTACGAATATGTGCTGTATAATCTCCAGGTCCAGCAATTTTAGAGGCGATTATTACCTGATCTCTATTCGATCTCTTATGCAACCAACTACCAATAATCTCGCTCGTTCTTCCTTGTGATTCTGCATCTGCTGGTACAGGATATAATTCTGCGGTATCAATAAAATTAACACCTGCATCTAATGCGTAATCTAACTGTTGATGACCTTCGGCTTCTGTATTTTGATTTCCCCAAGTCATTGAACCTAAACATATTTTACTAACTTTTATATCAGTATTTGGCAGTATTGTATATTTCATGAAAAATTCGTTTTCATTCCTACTATAGCAGGAGTTTTTTAAATTGAAATTATTTTCTTTAATAAATTAATATAACTATTATATATCTCCTAATAGCTTAGAAATCTCATCCAATTTAGGCGTTAGGATCACTTCAATACGCCTGTTTTTGGCTTTCCCTTCTGCTGTATCATTGGTTGCAATTGGAGCAAATTCCCCTCGCCCCGCTGCTGTTAAATTTTCGGCATTAATATTACTGTTTTCTCTTAAAATATTTACTATTGCTGTTGCACGTTTTGTAGACAAATCCCAATTTCCTTTAATTTGCCCTGTCCCTCCATAAGGAACATTATCTGTATGCCCTTCAATTAAAACAGCAATTTCAGGATTATCTCCTAATACATTTCCTAATTGTTGTACTGCTTTTCTACCTTCTGTACCTACCGTCCAACTTCCAGAATTAAATAATAATTTGTTTTCTAGAGATACATATACTTTCCCATCACGTTGCTCTATTGTTAATCCCTTACCTTCAAAATCGGTTAATGCTCTTGAGATTGCATCTTTAAGGTTTGTTAACGCTGCATCTTTCGCTGCAATTACACTTTCTAATTCAGCAATACGTTGAGATCCATTTTCTAATTCTTTTTTTAATTTCTCTAACCGTCTATTTTCTGCTGCCAAAGCCTGTTCTTTAGCTTCTAATCGTGATAATAATTCTCTGTTCTTTTTAGAATTTTCAGCAATCGCAGAAGAACTATTTTCTTCTAAAGCTTTATAAGAAGCTTGTAAATTATCATAATTCGATTTGATCGCATTATAATCACTTTCTAATTTATTACGCTGTGCTAATGTTGTTTCGTAATCTTTTTTAAGTTGTTTTAATTCATTTTCAACAGCAGTTTTTGTGGTTAACAACGATTCGTTTTCGTCTGATAATTGTTTATTTTCTTTCTTTAAGTTTGAATATTTATTTTCTAAATCTTTATAAACTTTAGGAGAAACACAAGAAGTTACAACAATTAGTAACACAATTATAATTGAGGTTTTTTTTGTCATATTATTGATTTTGATGAATTTATTCTATTTCTATTAAAATTGGGCAATGGTCACTATGGACTGCATCAGAGAGTATAACGGCTCTTTTTAATTTTTCTTGTAACGGTTGTGATGCCATTGCATAATCTAACCTCCAACCTTTATTATTAGCTCTAGCATTAGCACGGTAACTCCACCAACTATATTGCTGTAAATCTTTATTTAAATATCTAAACGAATCTATAAATCCACTATTTATAAATTCTCCAAGCCATTTGCGTTCTTCAGGTAAAAACCCTGAGACACCTTTCATTTTAGGGTTGTGAATATCAATCTCTTCGTGGCAGATATTATAATCTCCACATACAATAAGATTTGGAATGCTATTTCTAAGTGATATTAAATATTTTAAGATCTCATCCATATAGTTAAACTTAAATTCAAGCCTCTCCATATTTGTTCCTGAAGGTAAATACATACTCATTACAGAAACATTATCAAAATCAGCACGAATATTACGTCCTTCAAAATCCATAGATTCTATCCCCGTACCATATTCGATATGGTTTGGCTCTGTTTTACTTAAAATCGCTACACCGCTATATCCTTTTTTTTGAGCACTAAACCAATAGTTATATTTATAACCTGCTTCGTTAAAAATATCAAGATCTAATTGTTCTTTTTGGGCTTTAATCTCCTGTAAGCAAATGACATCTGGATTTGCACTCTTAAGCCAATCTATAAATCTTTTATTAAGTGCTGCGCGAATTCCGTTTACATTATAAGAAATAATCTTCATTCGTTATTTATATGTATTTAATAAGATCTCCATCTTATTTGGGTTAACTTAGTTTTAGCTAAAATAAATAATACCCTACTTTTACGCCATTAATTTATATCAGATTTAACTAAAACTATTAACAAAATAATTTGCATTATTTTTAGTTAATCATACAGAATGAGATTAACCACCACTCTACTCTTTTTTTGCTTTAGTTTTTGTGCGTTTGCACAGAACAAATCTTCTAATTTTAAAACAAAAAAAGTAGCAGTTAGAGATTCTATTCGTATTGATAGTGTGAGTATTAATAGCACTTCATTTTCTATGAAAAATAAAAATGGGGTAATTATCGATTCTTCATTTTATAAAATTGACTTTTCTAAAGCTTTATTAACATTTAAAAAATCAATTCAGACAGATACAATTATTATAGAATATCTGCGTTTTCCAAATTTTTTAACTAAAACCTACAAGCAACTAGATAGTAATATTATTGTTAAAAATACAGGTAATCTAAATAAGCTTTATAAGTTATCACAATCTAATACAACACGAACATTCATTCCTTTTGATGGTTTAACTGCTTCTGGAAGCATTTCTCGTGGTGTTACTATAGGTTCCAATCAAAATTCAGTATTAAATAGTGAATTAGATCTTCAAATTACTGGAAAATTAAACGATAAAGTTTCTTTAAGAGCCTCTATACAAGATGCAAATATCCCTTTACAAGAAAGTGGGTTTTCACAACGATTGGATGAATTTGATCAAGTTTTTATCGAGTTGTTTAGTAAGAACTGGAACATTCGTGCTGGAGATATCGATCTTCAAAATACCAATTCTATTTTTGGGAATTTCTCTAAACGTGTACAAGGCCTAAATATTAATGCTAATATAAATCACGAAAATTCTAAAACTAATTTATTTGCTGCTGGAGCTTTAGTGAGGGGACAATTTAGCAGAAGTCAGTTTACCGCCCAAGAAGGCAATCAAGGGCCTTATAAATTACAAGGGCCTAATGGAGAATTGTTTGTACTTATTGTATCCGGTAGTGAAACCGTATATGTAAATGGAATTATTGTTGAACGTGGTGAAAACAAAGATTACATCATTAATTATAATGCCGGTGAAATTATTTTTAACTCTACATTTCCAATAACTTCTGAAATGAGAATCACTGTAGATTATCAATTTAGCGATCGTAATTTTTCTCGTTTTATAGCTTATGGTGGTGGTAATCACGAAAGTGAAAAAGTAAAAATTGGAGTTTCTGTATATAGTGAGAGTGATGCAAGAAATCAACCATTACAACAAAATCTATCTGAAGAACAAGTACAGATCTTATCAAATGCTGGTGATGACAGACGTCTTATGGTTGCACCTTCTGCAGCTCCTGAAGCTTTTAATGAAAATCGAATTTTATATCGAAAAGATATTATCGGTACTCAAGAAATATTTGTGTTTTCGAATAATCCTGATGATGAACTTTTTGATGTTCGATTTACACTTGTAGGGCCTAATCAAGGAGATTATATATTAATTAACAGCAATGCTATTTCTAATATTTTTGAATATGTCTCCCCTGTTAATGGTATTTCGCAAGGTAATTATGCTCCTATAATTCAACTTATCGCCCCTGTTAAATTACAAATTGCTATTGTAAACGGGAGTTATACTCCCACTGAAAAAACAAATATTAACTTTGAAGTAGCCGGAAGTATAAATGATCTAAATCTCTTTTCTGATTTAGATGATGAAAATAATAATGGGTTCGCAGGTAATTTTGAGGTTAATCAAGCGATTATCAAAAATGATAGTCTTTGGAATTTAAACACTTTTGTAACTGGTAATCTTATAGAGCAAAATTTTCAAACTATTGAACAGCTTTATAATGCTGAATTTAATCGTGATTGGAATATTGAAAATCCTTTAGGTGATCAACAATTACTAAATACAGGCTTCAATTTAAATCACTCCAAAAAAGGAAGTATTACTTATCAATTTCAACATTTAAATTATTCTCGAAATTTTAATGGTAACAGGCATTTGTTTAATGCTAATTTAGGTTTAAACAGGTTTCACATTATTTCTTACTCAAGCTTTTTAAATACTAGATCAGATAACAATACTTCAACCTTTTTAAGGTCGTATAATCGATTAGTTTATAATTTTAACAAAGCATGGGTAGGCGCTAAAGTTGCTTTAGAAGATAATGAACAACGAAATACGATTACCGATTCTTTAACACCCTTAAGTCAAAAATTTACTTCTTATGATGTTTTTGCTGGTATTGGAGATAGCACTAAAGTTTTCATGAAAATTGGTTATAAAAATAGAGTTAATGACAGTATTAGAGGTAATATACTTCAAAAAGTAAACACATCAAATACTTATTATTTAGGGGCTAAAATCTTTCAGAATAATTTAACCAATTTATCACTTTATATAAATTATCGATCATTAAAAAATGAAAACGATACTATTCCAAATGAACAATCTTTAAATTCAAGATTACAATACAGTCAAAAGCTATTTAAACGTTTAATACAGTGGAATACTGTTTTTGAAACTAACTCTGGAACTTTACCTCGTCAAGAATTCACTTTTGTGGAAGTAGAGCCTGGACAAGGTGTATATCAATTTATTGATTTTAATAATAATGGTATCAGGGAATTAGATGAATTTGAAATTGCACAATTTCAAGATCAAGCAAATTTTATCCGTGTATTTTTACCTAATCAAGTGTTTATACAAACACATCAAAACAGATTAAGTCAAACATTAACATTTAATCCTCAGGAATGGGTTACTTCAGAAAATAAAACAAAAAAATTCTGGTCTCATTTTTATAACCAAACATCCTATTTAATAGATCGAAGAATTGAACGAAATGGAAACAATTTTAACTTAAATCCTTTTGAAAATGATGCAGAAAACCAATTAGGCTTACAATTAAATATACGAAATGTATTGTTTTTTAATCGCGGTAAACAAAGTTATACAACATCTTATACATTTTTGTCCAATGAATCCCGTAATTCTTTATCTAATGGATTTATTGAAAATAGCTTAACGAGTCATCAACTTAATTTTACTCATAAGTTTGCAACAAGTTGGTTATTTAATTTATCATCTAGTTTTGAAGTAAATGAGAATAATACTGAAAATTTTACAAATAGAAATTACCGTTTAGATCAAACACGTATTAGTCCAAGGTTATCATATTTATTAAATGATAATACTCGATTTAACGTATTTTATCAAAATACAGTTAAAGATAATACTATTGGAGATTTTGAAAGTTTAAATCAGCAAAATTATGGCGTGTCATTTTCGTTTTCAAATGCTCAAAAAGCTGCTATAAGTGGTGAATTTAATTTTTTCTCTAATAATTTTTCTGGTAACGCAAATACACCCGTTGGGTTTCAATTATTAGAAGGATTACAGCCTGGCAAAAATTTTACATGGAGTTTGTTAGCACAAAAAAAGCTAACAAAATTTTTAGATCTCAATCTCAATTATTTAGGCCGAAAAACAGAAACCAGTAGAACTATACATACAGGGAGCATACAATTAAAAGCTTATTTTTAAGTCTTTCTTTCTTAAATTTTTGGTACGAATTTTGATACAAATAATCCAACAAACAAAAAACGAATAGATATTTAAAGATACGGAAATGTTAAGTCCTTTATTAAATGGTTTTTCATATACTCCGTATCTTTTTTATTCATCAATCAACAAATCAACACTTATGAAAAAACAAGTACTCACCTTGTCTTTAATTTTTATTACTTTTTCTATTAATGCTCAAGATGCTTCTGTAGAAGATTCTTTTTATGGTATCCAAACTGGATTTCTAGGTATTTGGGTTCATAATGAAACTAAATTATCCAACAAGATAGCTTTAAGAACAGAGTTAGGCTTGGATGCTGGTTTTTTTTACAGCAGTGCTTTTAGTGACAATTTAGGTTTTTTATTAGCCCCTGTTATTACATTAGAGCCTAGATGGTATTATAATTTAGATAAACGGCAAAATAAATCTAAAAATATCAAAAACAATAGTGGTAATTTTTTAAGTTTAGATGTTAGCTATCACCCCGATTTATTCGTCATATCAAACAATGATAATGTAGGCGTAATTGATCAAGTTAGTGTTATTCCTAAATGGGGTATTAGGAGAAGTATAGGTAATCATTTTAATTACGAAACTGGAATAGGCGTTGGTTATAATTATATTTTTGGTGGATTTAATGAAGGAGAGGTAGCTGTTGATTTACACTTAAGAATTGGTTACAAATTTTAAAAACAAAAAAAGCCTTAGTGAATTCACTAAGGCTTTTTTTGTTTTTAACTGATAATTTTTACATTTTCATTAACCAAGAACGTGTGTCTACTTCCTGGCCAATGATTAATTTTAATTCTTCAATCTTAACACGTTTTTGTTCCATAGTATCTCGATGACGTATAGTTACCGTATTATCATTTAAAGTATCGTGATCTACAGTAATACAAAACGGTGTACCATTCGCATCTTGTCTTCTGTAGCGCCTTCCTACTGCATCTTTTTCATCGTAAATAACATTAAAATCCCATTTTAAATCATCTATAATTTCACGAGCTATTTCAGGCAATCCATCTCTTTTAATTAATGGTAAAACAGCAGCTTTATTTGGCGATAATACAGCTGGTAATTTCAATACTGTACGTGTTGTTCCATTCTCTAATTCTTCTTCAACTAAAGCGTTAGAAAACACAGCTAAAAACATGCGATCTAATCCAATAGAAGTTTCAACAACATAAGGGACGTAGCTTTTGTTCTCTTCATGATCAAAATACTGAAGTTTTTTATTAGAATGTTTCTCGTGCTGACTTAAATCGAAATCTGTGCGAGAATGTATACCTTCCAATTCTTTAAACCCAAATGGAAATTTAAATTCTATATCGGAAGCAGCATCTGCATAGTGTGCTAGTTTTTCATGATCGTGAAAACGATAGTTATCTTCTCCCATTCCTAAAGACAAATGCCATTTTAGTCGTGTTTCTTTCCACTTTTCATACCATTCTTTTTGAGTTCCTGGTTTTACAAAAAATTGCATTTCCATCTGTTCAAACTCACGCATTCTAAAAATAAACTGCCTTGCAACAATTTCATTTCTAAAAGCTTTTCCAGTTTGAGCAATACCAAACGGAATTTTCATACGTCCAGTTTTCTGAACATTCAAAAAGTTTACGAAAATACCTTGTGCTGTTTCTGGTCGTAAGTACAAATCCATTGCTGTATCTGCTGAAGCTCCTAATTTTGTCCCAAACATTAAATTAAACTGTTTAACATCAGTCCAATTTTTACTACCTGTTAAAGGGTCTGCAATCTCTAGTTCTTCAATCAGTGCTTTTACATCTGCTAAATCTTCATTTTCTAAAGATTTCCCCATTCTATATAAAATAGAATTTATCTTTTCTTGATATCCTAAAACACGGGGATTGGTATTTACAAATTCTTCTTTATTAAAAGTATCTCCAAAACGCTTTTTAGCTTTCTTTACTTCCTTTTCTATTTTTGTTTCAATCTTAGCACAATAATCTTCAATTAAAACATCTGCCCTATAACGTTTTTTAGAATCTTTATTATCAATTAAAGGGTCGTTAAAGGCATCAACATGTCCTGAAGCTTTCCAAATAGATGGATGCATAAAAATTGCTGAGTCAAGGCCCACAATATTTTCATGCATTTGTACCATGGCTTTCCACCAATAATCTCTAATATTTTTCTTAAGCTCTACACCATTCTGCGCATAATCATATACAGCACTTAATCCGTCATATATTTCACTGCTTTGAAATATATATCCATACTCCTTTGCATGAGAGATTACTTTTTTAAATTGATCATCTTGATTTGCCATTCTGCAAAAATAAAAAACCGTTCCATACTTATGGAACGGTTTTTAAAAATTTATTTATTATTAATAGATTAATTTAATTCTATAGTAGTACTCCCTAAATAATTTGCATCTTCAAAAACATTTACATAATAAACCCCTTTAATTAATCGGTTTTCGTTAAAAACATCTTCGCAAATTTTTAATTTCTTATAATCTATAATAGCATTTGTTTTTAAACTATAAATTAAAGTTTGTTCTCCAAATCTTACTGCTCCTTTATCAGATACAATATTACTGTTAGGGTCTATAACTTGAATATATAATGATTTGTGTTCTTTATCTGTTATAGTATCATAGGGTAACGTAAAACAAACTTGAATTTTATTAACCCTAGAAGCTTTGGTCGTTCTAAATAATCTAGAATTTTTTGATTGATATGCCTTTGCTTTAAACGAATCTTCTATAATAGATAATTCGGGTGAAGCCGTATCAGTTTCTGTATTTTCTTCTTCTACTGCTAAGCTTAAATCTTCATCTTCGATTAAATCTTTCGCATTAGATAACGAATCATTTTCTATGATTATCGTTTCGTTATTTTCTACAGGGAGTTTCAATCTATTTCTTGAAACTAAATTTGAGGTCGTTTTTAATTTCTTTATAGAATCTGATGTAATTTCTATAACAGCTAAAGATTTATCTAATTTTAAATTAAGCGAATCATTATTAGTTTCTAGTTTATTATAACTAGTTATAATCTCAGAGATTTCGCCTTGTAAAAGTTTCTTTTCTTCATCTATAAAATCACGATCAGATTTTACAGATTTATAATTAACATAACTAAACGTCGCTAAAGCTGCAAATGCAATTACCAATACTCCTATAGTCAAACGGTAGCTAAAAAATTGAGGGTTAACTATCATTATGATCTATTGAAAAACAATTGATTAATTAATACTGCGAAAATATATATTAAGTTTGTACTATATAATTTTAATCGACTAAGTGATAAAAAATTTGTTGAATCTGTTTTTTCCTAATGCTTGTTATGCTTGTAGTAACTTACTAGTAGACAACGAAAAACATATTTGCACATCTTGCAGGCATAATTTACCCATAACAAATTTTCATTTTAACAATTCTAAAATTATTGAAAAAATATTTTATGGACGAGTAAAAATTGAAAATGCTACTGCGCTTTTTAGATTTCAAAAGAAAGGAATTGTACAACAATTACTTCATAATCTAAAATATAGAGGGCACGAAAAAATAAGCCTTATTTTAGGGGATTGGTTAGGCAATGAGTTAAAAACTATAAGTAATTATAATACTATTGACTTGGTAATTCCTGTACCGCTTCACAAAAAGAAATTAAAAAAGAGAGGTTATAATCAAACAGCTAAATTTGGAATACAAATAGCTAAAGCTTTAAATGCAAAATATCTAGATTCTGTTTTAATAAAAACAACAGCTACCAAAACACAAGTTTTTAAAAGTCGAATTTCCCGATGGAATGCATCCAAAGAAGTTTTTGCTATTGAGAACAAAAGCTTAATTGAAGGTAAGCATATTCTTTTAGTAGATGATATTATTACTACAGGTGCAACAATTGAAGCTTGTGTAGCGGTTTTAAATAAAGCTTCAAATATTAAAATAAGTATAGCTACTATGGCAATTGCGTAACAACTTTATACGTTATCTATATTTATAAAAAATATTTTAATAGTTATTTAAACTACAATAGTATCAATCCTAAATATGTTGTTTATTTGTGTAAAATTTAATTTTTGATGAGAAAAACACTCACGAGTTTTATTTTTAGTGTTATAATATTTACACTTTTATTTAATTGTGCCAATCGAGGTACTATTAGTGGTGGAGAAAAAGACACAACTCCTCCTGTTATTGTTAGATCTGTTCCTGAAAATTTTTCTACTAATTTTAACGAAAAAGAAATTCGCGTTTATTTTGATGAATATGTAAAAATTAAAGATCTCCAAAAACAATTAATCATTTCACCTCCAATGAACAACACTCCAGAAGTGACCCCTTTAGGAGGTGCTAGTAAATTTATTAAAATAAAAATTCTTGACACATTGCAACCCAATACAACATATGCGTTTAATTTTGGAGAAAGCATTGTAGATAATAATGAAGAAAACCCTTACCCTTATTACCGTTACGTATTTTCAACTGGTGATTATATAGATTCTTTAAATGTAAAAGGAATTATTACTGATGCCTTAAAAAAAGAAACAGATGAGTTTGTTTCGGTACTTTTATACGAAGTAGACTCAACGTATAATGATTCCATAATATATAAAGAAAAACCTAAATATGTATCTAATACTTTGGATAGCACTGCGTTTAGCATAGATAATTTAAAACCAGGTAAATATTTACTAACAGCTTTAAAAGAGAACAATAATAACTATACATTTCAACCAAAAACAGATAAAATAGGATTTATAAACGAATTTATTACTGTACCGAGTGATACTACTTATACTATTAAATTGTTTAATGAGATTTTAGATTTTAAAGCGACACGTCCATCTTATATTTCAGAAGGTAAAATTGCTTTTGGTTACGAAGGAAATCCTGATAATTTAGAACTAAATATAATATCCAGTACTCCTAACAACTTTAAAAATCGTATAGTTAAAGAAACAGATAAGGATACTTTAAATTATTGGTTCAGTCCAAAAATGGAAGTTGATTCTTTATTGTTTCAAGTTAAAAATAATACGTATACAGATACTTTAACTGTTAGAGTAATTGAAAGAGATAAAGATTCTTTAATATTTTCTACTGTTGGTCCTAGAGTTTTAAAAATCCCTGATGTTTTTAAAATAACTGCCAATATTCCTATCGAAAATACTATAGATATCAGTAAAGTAACTATAATAGATAGAGATTCTCTAGTAATTCCTCACACAGTATCTTTTGATGAGCTTAATAATGTTGCAAGTTTTAGTTTCGAAAAGAAAGAAGATAATGCCTATAGCATTCAAATGTTACCAGGTACATTTACTGACTTCTTCGGCACTAAAAATGACACTTTAAATTATCGTGCAAATACACGTCCTCTATTAGATTATGCAGATTTAAGAGTTAATTTAGTAAATGCTATTTATCCAGTTATTGTACAACTCACAGATAATAACGGAGAGGTGAAATTTGAAAAATATCTTACAGAAGCTGGCTCTGCAGATTTTAAATATGTAGATCCGGGAATTTATTATTTAAGAGTGGTTTTTGATACCAATAAAAATGGTGTTTACGATACAGGGAATTTCCTTTTAAAACAACAACCAGAACGTGTAAGTCATGCTGAAGGTGAAATAGAAGTAATAGCTTATGCAGATAAAATAATTACATTTCCTTTAAAAAAAGAGTAAAATTATCCATATCTCCTAAAAATCTCAGTTTTTCACGTATTACAGATAAATGCTTTTTTGATAAGGTTATAATTTCGGTGTTTTCTTTATCAGCTTCTAAATTAGAGAGCTTATTACCCAAACCATCATAAGCAGCTGTGTGCCCTGGATATTCATGGTTATTAGGATCTATCCCTACACGATTCACCCCTACACAATAACTCATATTTTCTATAGCTCTAGCTTTAAGTAAAGCATCCCAAGCCTCAATTCTAGGTTTTGGCCAACTTGCTACATATAATAAGAGGTCATAATTTTCAACATTACGTGCCAGAACTGGAAACCTCAAATCATAACAAATTAATGGACAAATTTTCCAATCTTTGTAATCAATAATTATTTTTTCAATCCCAGAATTATAAACTTCGTGCTCACCAGCCAATGTAAATGTATGGCATTTATCATAAGTTTTAAAAATACCATCAGGCATCATAAATATAAATCGGTTATAATAATTGCCATCTTCTTCAATAACCAAACTCCCGCCAATAGCTGCATTTTTTAATTTCGCTATATCTCGCATCCACGACACCGTTTCACTTTGCATCGTTTCTGCAACAGTTTTTGGGTTCATTGTAAATCCAGAAGTAAACATTTCTGGCAAAAAAATAACATCTACATCATTTGAAATCGATTTGATTTTTTGTGTGAAATTTAATCTGTTTTGATGTGGATTTTCCCAAACTAAATTCGCTTGTATAAGTCCTATATTTAATTTCTCTTGCATTGCATAAAAGTAATTATTTTTTAACTAATTTTAAATCTTTATATGGATTTAGATTTTAAAATAGTAACACCTAAAGAGGTCAATTTATTAATAGAAATTTCAAAAGAAACTTATATTTCTGCTTTTCAAAAATTGAATAATCCAGACGATTTTAAATCATATATTGACGTTGCTTTCAGCAAAAAAACATTACAAAAAGAGTTACTAGATCCTAATTCTGTATTCTATTTTGTGTATTTAGATAAAACGTTGGTAGGCTATTTTAAGTTAAATGAAAGAGGCTCTCAAAATGAACAATTTGAAACATCATCAATCGAGTTAGAGCGCATATATATTTATAAACAATTTCAGAACAAACATATAGGGCAGTATATTTTAAAAAAAGCGATCTCGATTTCTAAACAAAAAAAAGTAACCTTTTTATGGTTAGGTGTCTGGGATCAAAATATTAGAGCAATTAACTTTTATAAACGTTATGGGTTTAAAATTTTCAACTCGCATTCCTTTTTTGTAGGTAATGATGAACAAACCGATTTCCTTATGCAGTTAAGTTTAACTTAGAAGAGCTCTATTTAATTGATAAAATTCGTACTTTCAAACCTTCGATTTAAATTTACATACAAATGAGATTATTTACCGTTTTATCATTAATTTTTACATTAAGCTTTGCCACAATTAGCAATGCACAGGATTATTATTTTCCAGAGCGAAATGCTATTTGGGAAGAAAAAAATCCTTCAGATTATAAAATTTCATCTACAAAATTAGCAGAAGCTGTTTCTTATGCAGAAGCTAATGAATATAGTGGTTCTAAAGATTTAAGAATTGCTGCTTTAAATAGTTTTCGTAGAGAGCCATTTCATGATATTCTTGGCCCTACAAAAAAACGTGGTGGTCCAGCAGGAATGATATTAAAAAATGGTTATGTCCTTGCAAAATGGGGAAATACCAAACGTGTAGATATGACATTTAGTGTTACTAAAAGTTTTTTATCTACTATAGCTGGTTTAGCTTACGACAATAAACTAATTGCTAATATCACTGATAAAGTAGGAACTTATGTTTGGGATGGTACATTTGATGGTGCTCACAATAGTAAAATTAATTGGGAACATTTATTACAGCAAAATTCAGATTGGTCTGGAGAAATCTGGGGATTAAAAGATTGGGCAGACAGACCGCCTCGTGATGGTGGTTTAGATGACTGGAAAAATAGAAAACTTAGAGAACCTGGAACATTTATGGAGTATAATGATGTTCGTGTAAATGTATTGGCATATTCTCTGTTACAAGTTTGGCGCAAACCATTACCACAAGTTTTAAAAGAAGAATTAATGGATCCTATAGGTGCTACTACTACTTGGAGATGGCATGGGTATAAACATGCATGGACAGAAGTAGATGGTATTAATATGAAATCGGTTACTGGTGGTGGACATTCTGGTGCTGGATTATTTATTTCTGCAGAAGATATGGCTCGTTTTGGAATGTTGTTTTTAAATGATGGTAAATGGAAGAACAAACGTTTATTAAGTAGCGAATGGATTTCAAAAGCTATTGTACCATCTAAACCAAATGTAAATTATGGTTATATGTGGTGGTTAAATCAAAAAGGACCTCGTCACTGGCAAGGTGTATCCGAAGATATTTATTATGCTGCTGGCTTTGGCGGTAATTTTATTGTAATCGACAAAAAAAATGATCTCGTAGTTGTAACACGCTGGTTAGAGCCCAATAAAATTGGCGAATTCATGAAAAAAGTGAGTGAAGCAGTTAATTAAAGTTATTTTATACTTTCTTGGAAGATAGTAAGCTAAAGGTCGATTATATAAACAGGTTAAATAAGGTTTTTCACTTTATTGAACATAATCTTGATAGTAATTTGTCTTTAAATACTATTTCTCAATTTGCAGCATTCTCTCCATTTCATTTTCATAGATTATTTAAAATGATTTCAGGAGAGACTCTTAATGAATATATTACTAGACAAAGAATTGAAAAAGCAGCCTCTACTTTAATTCATAAAAGAGAGGTTACTATTACTGAGCTTTCACTTCAAAATGGATTTAATAATAACTCTTCCTTTACAAGAGCATTTAAAAAGTTCTATGGAGTGAGTCCTACTAATTTTAGAAAGCAAAATCCCAATAAATATAGCAAGATTTGCCAAATTGAAAGCAAGAATGGTCAAGCATATCCTGATCATGAAAAATATATTTGCATCATTAATAATCTTAAAACATGGATAAAAATGAATGCAAAAATTGAAATTAAAGACATGCCAAAATTACAATTGGCTTATATCTCTTCTGTTGGATGTCAAAACCTAGAAAGTGCTTATCAGAAACTAATACAATGGGCTACACCTAAAGAGTTATTAAGCGATAGTCAAACAAAAATGGTTACCATTTATTATGACAGTTTTAAAGTTACCCAAGAAGATAAGGTAAGAATGAGTGCTTGTATTACATTAAACAAACAAGTTGAATTTGATGGAGGGGTAGGGTTAACCTCCGTTGGTGGTGGGAAATATATTGTAGGTAGTTTTGAAATTGGATTTAATGAATTCGAAAAATCTTGGACTGGACTCTTTATTTGGATGAATGAAAATGGTTATAAAAAAGCTAATGAAAACCCTTTCGAAATTTATCATAATAACTTTAGAGAACATCCCCAAAATAAATGCATCGTTGATTTTTATATTCCAATTGAATAGAATACAATTTTAAATATTACAAATAACCTCAGCGGCACGTTTTAGCGTGTCGTCTGTTTTTGCAAAACAAAATCGTAGCACTTTATTATCAATATTTTTATCATTAAACACTGATAAGGGAATAGATGCAATTCTATTTTCAAAGATTAAGCGTTTAGCATAATCTACATCATATTCTGTAGTAATATCAGAATAATCCAACACTTGAAAATAAGTGCCTTGAGTTTTAGTATATTTAAAACGAGAACTTTTAATCAGCTCTAAAAACAAATCTCTTTTTTCTTGATAAAATCCTGATAGTTCTTGATAATGATCTGGTGTTTGTAAATACTCTGCTAGTGCAATCTGAGTTGGATGATGCACACTAAACACATTAAATTGGTGTACCTTTCTAAATTCTTCCATTAATTCTTTTGGTGCACAGCAATAGCCAGCTTTCCATCCAGTATTATGAAATGTTTTTCCAAAAGAAGCAACTATAAATGCGCGTGATTTTAAATCAGGAAATAAGCACGCACTTTGGTGCTGCTTATTATCAAATATAATATGTTCGTAAACTTCATCACTTAATAAAATAATATTGGTTCCTTTAAGTAAACGTTCTAATTGAAGCATATCATTTTTGGAGAATAAAGTGCCGCTTGGATTTTGAGGTGTATTAATAATCACCATTTTAGTGCGGTTATTAATTTTTTGTTTCACTTCATCCCAATTAACCTGGTATGCTGGTGTTTCTAATTGAATAGAAATTGTTTTTCCTCCATTAATCTCTATTGCAGGTTCGTAACAATCGTATGCAGGTTTAAAAATAATCACTTCATCATCTTGTCTGATAAATGTTGAAATTATAGTGTAAATAGCTTGAGTAGCTCCAGATACTACAGTAATTTCGGAGTCTGGATTATACGTTGAGTTATATAATACATCGAATTTACCTGCAATAGACTCACGTAATGCTATGCTCCCTGGCATTGGTGCATATTGATTATATCCTGAATGCATAGCCTTGGTGACCATATCAATCAATTTTTGATCACTCTTAAAATTAGGAAACCCTTGAGCTAAATTAATCGCTTGGTATTCGTTTGCCAAAGCGCCCATAGTTGAAAATATATTAGTACCTATATCAGGGAGTTTTGAAATATGATTCATAATTTTTTAATTAGCTTTAAACGATTTCCATCTTTTTTAATAAGAATGATGCATTCATATTCTGACAAATACCTTGTTTTAATTTATAATCAAAATGTAATTCATCATTTACAATTTCTGCATCAAAATAATAGTTCTTTACTTCTTCTAAAGTTTCGGTAATTTCACATAAACTCAAATCATGCGTCGCGATAATTCCTGTGGCATTAGATCTCACTAACTTTTCAACAAATTTGCGAGAACCTATAGCTTTATCGGTACTATTTGTTCCCTTTAAAATTTCATCTAAAATGATAAAATAAGATTCTTTTTGTATTGCATCAACAATAAATTTAAGGCGTGTTAGCTCTGAAAAGAAATATGAGCTATCATCTGTAAGCGAATCTGAAGTACGCATACTAGTAATCAATTTTACAGGCTTATATTCACTCTTGTCTGCACATACTGGCAATCCTGAGTTTGCCATTACAATATGTAACGATATCGTTCTCAAAAATGTACTTTTCCCAGCCATATTAGCTCCTGTAACAATAAAAAACTGTTCCTTATTAATAGTAACGTCACTATCGATACGCTTGGTTTTATCTAATAAAGGGTGGCCAAGATTTATAGCCGAAATAATAGCACCTTGATTTTGTATCTCTGGGAATACAAATTCAGAATGGTTGAATGTATAATTTCCTAAAGAATTATAAGCATCAAAAAAAGAGATCGCTTCAAACCAATCTGCAATTTTGTGTTTATATTGTTCTATCCAACGCTCAATACGATAACTATTTTTAATATCTGTGAGTAAAAATCCATTTCCAAAAAAGATTACAAACAAATTATTACGATTATCAAGTGCATCTAACCCTCTAGAAAGTTCTTTAAATATTATAGATGCTTTCTTAGTTTCTGATTGAATTTGGTGTTGCTTTTTTAATAATATTTCAGAAGTAAACGTTTCGTTCTCAATTTGATCTAACAATAATGCGTATTGTTTAAATGTGTCTTTTAACTTACTTGTGTTATTAGCTAACATTCCAATTTTCTTAAGATATCTCCCTGTAATTCCTGCGCCTAAAACAAACCATAAGATCGCAAATATTGGTTTAATAATTTCAAAACTAATTAATAGAATAATAGCTGTAGATAACACACTAAATATTAGTGGAATCCATTTTATGCCTTTTGGTAAAAATATTTGATATTCTGACAACCAATTAATAATATGTTTTGTAGGAGTTTCAACATTTATTAAACTTGCAGTAGCTGAAAAGTATTGGCGCCATTTTGCTTTTGCTGATAATTCTTTTATAGCATTTTGTCTCTTTTCAATATCTAAAATGTTATTCGATGTTAGTATGTTAACCAGTTGCTGAGTGCCTTCGTTTACATTTGTTCTGTTTATAAATTGAAAAAAAGAACCTTTTCCAAATAGATCAATATCTAAACTATAAAAATGATTTGGATCTTGAAATTCTAATCCTTGATCTCTATGATGAAAATTGCCAGAAGCTATTTTAATTTCTTCTTCGTTTAAAGCTACCAATGCTTTATTTAAATCTCTGCTTGCTTTTATATTGGTGTATTTTAAGAGTAAAAACAAAAAATAAGAAATCCCAATTACACCAATACAAATCGCAACTTGCCATTGGCTAAAGAAAAAATAAATACCAAAGCATGTTAGAAGAAAAACAACAAGCCGATATGTACTTAATAATATGAGTTTTTTATTAAGGTTTTTAACTTCTGAGGTATAATGTTTTACTTGCTTTTTATAAAATATAGTTGGGTTCTCCATTAACAATTAAATAAGGTATAAAGAAACAAAAAATCTCAAGGAGAGTCCTTGAGATTTTTATTTTATTAACTATTGAGATTACTATAATCCTTTCTGGTCAATTTCAGAAAATATAGAAATAATAATACTTACCGTGTTTTTATAAAATTTTGGTGTGATATTTTCGAATTCATCAGATGGGTTATGGTACCCTGGGTGATCTTCATCTCCAAAATATAAAAATGGAATATTAGCATTATGGAAAGGTCCATGATCTGAAGCTTGCGTCCAATCTTGTTTGCCATCGGTTCCATCATGCCCTTGTAACAGTTTTGTAGTAGTCGGATTTTTAAAGTTCTCTAAAATCTTTTTCAAACTTTCATTATATATTGCGCCAACTGCATAGATTTCGTTTTTCTTACTACGGCTAATCATATCCATATTAACATTGGCAACTATATTACTATTCTTCATTTTATCTACAAAATAGCGAGCACCTTGCAAGCCCAATTCTTCAGCGTCAAATGCGGCCAATACTATCGAGTGTTTTGGTGGGTTTTTAGTTAAATATTCTGCAAAGCTAAATAACGCTGCTACTCCTGAAGCATCATCGTCAGCGCCATTATATATTTCTCCATTATTGCCAAGTCCTAAATGGTCGTAATGAGCACTTACTACAATATATTCGTCAGGGTTTTCAGTTCCTTTAAAACTAGCTAATACATTAACCGCATCATAAGTTTTTCCTCTTGCTTCAAAATTAAATTTATGTTCGTATTTTCCACCAAAAGCTTGAACATTGAGTTTTTTAAATTCTTCAATAATGTAAGCTCTTGCCATTGCATTTCCTTTCTCTCCAGTTCGGCGTCCTTCAAATTTATCTGATGATATTATTTTTAAGCGTTCAAGAAGTTGCTCATCATCAAAAAGATATGTTATTTCTTCACTAGTTTGACTTGAAATCTTTTCTTCTGTTTCATTTTTAGAAGATTGTTGTCCACAACTATAGAAGGACAAGAATAAGATTAAGGATAAAATTGAAATGTGTTTATTCATTAATGTTGGTTTTTAAAGCGCCTAATATATAAAAACAAAGCCCTCAAAAATTATTTTGAAGGCTTTGTTCGATGAAATGTTTTAATTATACGCTTATAAAATAATTTTCTATTTAAAAGTAGCTTTCATCAATTCTCTATTCATTCGAGCAATGTTTTCTAATGAAATTCCTTTAGGACACTCAATCTCACAAGCCCCTGTATTTGTACAATTTCCAAAACCTTCTAAATCCATTTGAGCTACCATATTTTTAACACGGTCTGCTGCTTCTACCTGACCTTGAGGCAATAATGCATATTGTGATACTTTGGCACCTACAAAAAGCATTGCTGATGAGTTTTTACATGTAGCTACACATGCACCACAACCAATACAGGTTGCTGCATCCATAGCTTCGTCTGCAGCGTGTTTTGAAATAGGAATTGCATTTGCATCTTGTGTATTACCAGAAGTATTAACAGAAATATATCCTCCAGCTTGTTGGATACGTTCAAAAGATGATCGATCTACTACTAAATCTTTTATTACTGGAAATGCTGCTGCTCTAAATGGTTCAATAGTAATTGTATCTCCATCTTTAAACATACGCATATGCAACTGGCAAGTGGTAACACCTCTATCTGGACCATGTGCTTCTCCGTTAATATACATAGAGCACATTCCGCAAATTCCTTCACGACAGTCATGATCAAATGCTACAGGTTCTTCACCTGTATTAATAAGTTGTTCATTTAAAACATCCATCATTTCTAAAAAAGACATATGTTCTGAAATATCTGTCACCTTATAATCAACCATTCGGCCTTTTGAACTCTCGTCTTTTTGTCTCCAAACTTTTAATGTAAGATTCATAATGTCTTTATTATTTGTATGAACGTTGTTTTAGTTCGATATCATTAAATTCTAATTCTTCTTTATGTAAAACGGCATCGGCAGGTTCTCCTTTATATTCCCAAGCCGATACAAAAGCAAAGTCTTTATCATTACGTTTTGCTTCACCTTTTTGTTCTCCATCTAACTCTACAGATTCTTCTCTAAAGTGTCCTCCACAAGATTCGTTACGTTCTAGTGCATCTTTAGCAAATAACTCACCTAACTCTAAGAAATCTGCAACACGTCCTGCTTTTTCTAATTCAGGATTCATTTCATCTGCATTTCCAGGAACTGTTACATTTTTCCAAAAATCTTCACGCAATTCTTTAATTTCAGACATTGCTTCTTTTAATCCTTTCTCATTACGAGACATTCCACATTTCTCCCACATAATTTTTCCTAATTTCTTGTGGTAATAATCTACTGAATGCTCTCCTTTATTATTTATAAAGAAATCAATTCGACTTTTAACTTCATTTTCAGCTTCATCAAATTCTTTTGTATCTGTTGGTATTTTACCTGTACGAATATCCCCTGATAAATAATCTCCAATTGTATAAGGTAATACAAAATAACCATCGGCTAAACCTTGCATTAATGCAGAAGCACCTAAACGATTTGCACCATGATCAGAGAAATTAGCTTCTCCAATACAGTATAAACCATCTACTGTTGTCATTAAATTATAATCAACCCAAACACCTCCCATTGTATAGTGTGTTGCAGGGTAGATCATCATTGGTGTCTTATAAGGGTTTTGATCTACAATTTTTTCGTACATCTGAAACAAGTTACCATACTTTTCTTCTACGATAGCTTGACCTAATTCGTATATTTTTGCTTCAGAAGGGTTATCAATTCCATGAATTTTTGCCTGTTCTCTACCATAACGTTCTATTGCAGATTTAAAATCTAAATATACCGCTTCTCCAGTAGCATTCACACCGTAACCTGCGTCACAACGCTCTTTCGCTGCTCTTGATGCTACATCTCGAGGCACTAAATTACCAAATGCAGGATAACGACGCTCTAAGTAATAATCTCTTTCATCTTCAGATAAATCGGTTGGTTTCTTACGTCCTTCTCTAATCGCCTTCACATCATCCATATTTTTAGGCACCCAAATACGACCATCATTACGCAATGATTCAGACATTAGCGTTAATTTAGATTGATAATCTCCCGAACGTGGAATACATGTCGGATGAATTTGAGTATAACATGGGTTTGCAAAATATGCTCCTTTTTTATGAATTTTCCATGCTGCTGTCGCATTAGATCCCATTGCGTTAGTTGACAAGAAATATACATTCCCATAACCTCCAGATGCAATCACTACTGCATGAGCAGAATGACGTTCAATTTCTCCTGTAATTAAATTACGAGCAATAATACCACGTGCTTTTCCATCTACTTTTACAACATCTAGCATTTCGTGACGGTTAAACATTTCAATTTTACCACGTGCTATCTGACGATTCATTGCTGAGTATGCGCCAAGTAATAATTGCTGTCCTGTTTGTCCTTTAGCATAAAATGTACGCGATACCAGTACACCACCAAACGAACGGTTATCTAACAACCCTCCATAATCACGTGCAAAAGGAACTCCTTGAGCTACACATTGATCAATAATATTTGCAGATACTTCAGCTAAACGATATACGTTTGCTTCACGAGAACGATAGTCTCCTCCTTTTACAGTATCGTAAAATAAACGATATGTTGAATCGCCATCACCCTGGTAGTTTTTTGCTGCATTAATTCCTCCTTGTGCAGCAATAGAGTGTGCTCGCCTTGGAGAATCTTGATAAGCAAATGCTTTTACATTATATCCTAATTCTGCTAAAGTTGCACAGGCAGAACCTCCTGCCAACCCAGTACCTACAACAATAATATCTATATTACGCTTGTTTGCTGGGTTTACTAAATCTATATGATTTTTATAATCTGTCCATTTATCTTTAATTGGACCTTTTGGTACTTTTGAATTTAAAGCCATACTTATAGTAAGATTAATGGTTAAGGTGATGATATAATGCAATAAAAATAAATCCTAAAGGAATAATTATAGAATATGCCCTACCTATTTGTTGCATTCTTTTTTTACGTCCTGCTGTAGCCCCCATAGATTGGAATGCAGAAGTAAATCCGTGTAATAAATGTAGCATTAATAAGATAAAAGCAACTACATAAGCTCCTACCCTAAGCGGGCTTTCAAATTTATGATGTAATTCCTCATAATATCTAAATTCTCCATTATGTAATCCAGATAAATCACCTAGTATATATTTTGTATTAATTTCTGGGATCCAGAAATCGATAAAGTGCAGTATTAAAAATGCCAAAATCATTAATCCGCTCCAGATCATATTTCTAGACATCCAACTTGAGTTTGCAGCGCCATTATTTTTTACATAACTAACACCTAATGCTTTTCTGTTTTTAAGCTCTAAAATGGTGCCCATTACAAAATGGAATACAATTGCAAAAATTAATACAGGTTGTAAGGCAAATTGTACTACAGGATTAGTGCCCATAAAATGTGATATTTCGTTAAAAACATCCGGGCTAAAAACTGATAAAATATTAATTGCAAAGTGTTGAAGTAAGAAAAACATCAGGAAAAAAGCAGAAAGCGCCATTGCTATCTTTCTTCCTATCGAAGATTTAAAAAATCCGCTCATTTATTTTGAAGTTAGTTAAAAGAATGAATTAAACAAAAGTACTCTACTTTATTATTTTAAGCAACTGTAAAGCTTAAAATGTAATTATTTAGAATGCTCCTGAATAAGAAGTCGTTTTTAAACTTTAAATCTTTCAGATACTCTCCTCAATTTAAACTATGCTTTGTATTTTTAAAATCCAAACCTCGGATTAACTATAGTATTGTATATGGATCCAAATGTATAACTAAACCCAACACTTACAAAGTAATCAAATCCTGACTGTAATTGCTGTTGCTGTAGTAAAAGTTCTTCTAAAGTTACATCTCCAGCAGCTAAGTTTATTAAATTACGCGTAATACTATAACTCCCACCAACATTAAAATTAAATCCTTTAAAAAGACGCACACTTGCATTTAATCTAAAAGATAATTCGTTTAAAGTAAGGTCCTGTAAAAATTGTTCGAAAGAAGCTTCTCCTGAAATATTTCCCCATTTCTGATTTACACTTGCTCCAAGGGAAATTTCATGTTCCCATAAATATTCGGATGTTTCTCCAAAAACAGTCAATTCTTCATAATCATTAAATCTAATTCCATTTCTATACGATAAGGTTAACTGTTTTTTGGCTGATTCTGAGTACTTAAAGAAATTATATTCTATAGCAGGTCTAAAATTCCATGATAAATCAATATTAGAAAATGTAGAGGCTCTTACATTTGCAAATGCACCTATAGACCAATGTTGACTTATGCTTATAGCATCATTAATTCCAAAAAACTTAGAGTTGTTTGTATTTATAATATCTTCTCCATCAAAAGTAAAAACAGATCTGTTTTCATTAAAGCTTGCTCGAATAAATAACTTATTTTTTTCGGTCACTCGTCTTGCTGAGACATTTAAATTTACATTACTTGATCTGTTGGTTTCTTGCCCATTAAAAAATCCATTAGCACCAAGTCTAAACACCCAATAGTTCCATGGATCATCAACTTCTTCTTTCTCTTCTTCGGTGTTAACTTCATTCTTAACATTAATAGTAACATCTTCAATTTTTCCAGCTTTAACCCAGTATCGTACAAGTCCTAATTTTATATACCTTAGCGTTAAATTTCTAATCTCATCATTGGTCATTGTAGCATCGGTATTAAAGCTCAATTGATCTTTAAGGTCCGTAAAAGTTTCTTTACCTATAAAATCAATAACAAATTCAGTACCACCGCTACCATTACGTTGTGTAGTAAAAAATAAATGAACTTGAGCTAAATTTTGATCTCTAACAAACTGAACGTTACCTAGGTTTTGCCTCAAGTATTCGTTGTCGCATCGATCGCAATCTATAAATATTCGTAAATCTCCTGTATTCTCTTGTGAAAATGCATTAAACGAAATACATAGTATAAAAAAAGCAAAGACATACTTTGTCATAATTAAGTCGTTTTTTGATATGATAAGATGAAGCTAATCTAGCCTATAGGCAAACGACTTATTTACAGATTTAGTTTAATTTAACAGAAAGCACTTCTATTTATATTAATTCTAAAGAATGTAATCTTAGGCTTACTTAAGTTCAAATGTTTTTTTCTCATCTCCAATCTGAATTTGATATTCTCCCTTAGGTAAATAAATCTTTCCATTTTGAGATTTGTTTATTTTTAATGATGCTTTTTCTTTTTGAAGGGATTTTTTTCTTGATTCAGTAATGGTAAGATTAAAATCAAAATAATTAAACCCTCTATCTGAAGTAGTTTCAAATGTATTTAATATGATTCCCTTTTCAGATAGAATCTTTATTTTTTGCTTTCCTGATGCGCTTGCATAATAACTAAAAGTCATCGATGGCTCAAAGGCATTAGAGTATTGGTTTCTTGATACTCCCCATCTTGGTGATACTCTTAATGAAGGTGTTTCAAATATTGTAATAGATTTGTCACTTACAGCATTATATTGCTGTAATTCTGAGATATTCGCTTTATAAATTGAGCGCCCGTGTGTTCCTACTAAAAGATCTTTGGCTTCTTCTTGAACGACTAAATCGTGTACAGCTACATTAGTTAATCCTTTAGAGAATGCTTCCCAGCGATTTCCTTTATCAAAAGTCACATAAACTCCATTATCTGTTCCTAGGTATAAAATATTCTCATCTTCAGGATCTTCTTTTATTACGTTTACAGGAGAGTTTGGAATATTGTTAGCAATAGGAGTCCAAGTAGTTCCATTATTTTCACTTACATATACATATGTTTTAAAATCATCATTTCTATACCCATTAAGTGTTGTATACACTCTATTCTTATTATGTTGAGATGCTATCACACGAGATACCCATAACCCTTGAGGTAAGCCATTAGAAATTTTAGACCAATTTCCTCCTCCATTTTCTGTTAAATGGATATACCCGTCATCACTACCAACATAAATTTTTCCAAATTTAAAAGGACTCTCAGAAATTGTAGTTAAGGTTCCGTAAGGCACATTCCCTTTTTTGCCGCCTGTTGTTAAGTCTCCAGAAATTGCTGTAAAGGTTTCTCCCTGGTCTAAAGAGCGTAATAATTTATTTGCTCCCATGTATAAAATATCTTGATTATGTGGCGATAACAAAATTGGTGTTAACCAATTATAACGATAAGGCGAATCTCCTAACTCGTGACGTGGGTTAATAAATATACGCTCTCCGGTTTCTAAATTAACCCGGTAGTAAAATCCAAATTGTGAGCCTCCATAAACAATGTTATTATCACGATTATCGATCTGTACTTGCATACCATCTCCTCCTCCAATACTTTTGTACGGGTAGTTCCCAGAGCTATTCCAACGTTTTGAAGCCACATAATTACTTGGGCCATACCATACACCATTATCTTGTAATCCACCAAAAACATTATACGGTTTTTGATTATCTACATTAATATAATAAAATTGCCCTACCGCAGGTTGGTTGCTTTTTAACCAATTTTTTCCATCATCGTAAGTAATATTTATCCCTCCGTCGTTTCCATTAATAACATGACCTTCTAAATTAGGGTTCACCCAGATAGATTGATGATCTGAATGTACATTTTCTTTACTTATAGATGTAAAAGTTTTACCTCCATTATCAGATTTTAATAATGGTACGCCTCCTATATAAATTTTCTTCTCATTAGCTGTATTTACAGCTATAATTCCAAAATAATAGCCATAAGAACTATATACACCATCCAAATAACCTTTATGTGTTTTCTTCCATGTTTTTCCTCCATTTACAGATTTGTATACTTCGGCTCCAATAACAGGAGAATCAAATACAACTGCATTGGGGTTTTCTAAATAAGTTGCCAAATCTTTAGGTTGGGCTTCTCCTTTTCTAATCAATCTCTTCACATTTTTAGCAGAATATTTTCGGGGAAAGCGATTAGATCTTAAATATGTGTTTAATGCTTTATCATCTAGTTCTAACAACTCAGCCTTAGACATCGTTTTAAAAGCATCTTTCTTTAATCCATCAGGAGTATTAGAAGGCTCAACTGGACGTCTAAACTGATTATCTAAAAACGCGTAGATTACATTATCATTGTATGTCGCCAAGCCTATACGCCCTACATCACTTCCTGTTGGGAAGCCATTATTTTTTTCTGTGAGTTTTACCCAATTAGAACCTCCATCAGTAGTTTTATAAATTGCAGAATTTGCACCATCACCATTAAAATTCCAAGCTTTTCTGTCACGTTCCCAGCTTGCTGCGTAAATTATATTTGGGTTATTTGGTGATACACTCATATCTATCACCCCTGTATTTTCATCTATAAAAAGTGTGTTCTTCCAGGTTTTACCCCCATCGGTTGTTTTAAAAACACCTCGTTCTTTGTTTGATGAATACAAATGTCCGATCACACCAACAACCACTTCATTAGGATTATTTTTATTAATAATAATTCGTCCTATATGTTGTGAATCTGTTAAACCAACATTATTCCACGTTTTTCCTTTATCTGTACTTTTTAAAACTCCAATACCAGAATATGATGATCGTGATGAGTTACTTTCTCCTGTACCGATCCAAATCGTCCCACTTGTCCAGTCTATAGCAATATCACCCATGTTTTGAGTTGGTGCATTATCTGTAACTGGTATATAGGTTGTTCCATTATTATTGGTATACCATAAGCCTCCAGAAGCATAGGCCACATAAAACTCAGTAGTATTATCAGGGTTTACATCTACATCAACAACACGACCACTCATTACACTTGGACCTATATTTGTAAACGGTACATTTTTAACAATAGACTCTTTAAGTAATGCTTCTTTTTGTTGTAAAGCATTTTGAACGCTCTCAGCAGACGATTGTGCATAATTGTTAAAACTAAAAAGAAGGGTAAAGAATAGGAGTAATTTAATACGTTGCATAAAATAGATTTTTAAAAAGATTCGAAAATTACTTAAACTTCGCAAGGCCACAAAATTATGATTAAAAAATGTGCTGTTTTATAAAAACTTATTATTTGAGTAATATAGTAAACTGGTGCTTTTAGAAATTAATTACACATCATTATCAAAACAATCAAGCAGTCTATAATGGTTGCTTTTTAGTTTGGTTCTTTCTTTTTAAAAAGAAAGAACCTTCATTTTTTTTGCAAACCTTAAGTTTTGAGATAAGTTGAATTAGACTTTTTTAATTTCATTATTGTTATCTTTCAATAAAAATCATAAAATGAGGAAATTCTTTATTGTTTTTTTAATTCTTTTTCAGCAATCTGGTTTTTCTCAAAAACACACTATTCCTTTTGAAAAAAATGATTGGATCTATGTAGAAGCAAGTATTAATGATAGTTCAGAAAAATTCAAGTTTGTCTTTGATACTGGTGCAGGTATTTCTGTTATTGATAAATCTGTTGCTAAAAAACTTAATATTCAATCTAAGGGTTCTAATAAGATTAATAATGTGAGTTACAGCATCGCTAATAATCAAAATTTGAATTTTAATGGCTTATCTTTGGATGCGTTACTCATTATTTTAGATTTAGATCATCTTAAAGAGCGATCAGGAAGAATAATTGATGGAATAATTGGTAATGATATTATATCTAAGTTCATTACTCATATAGATTTTGAAACTAAGAACTTAAAGCTTTATGAGAAAATTAAAAATATTCCCGAGCTAAGTACTTATTCCAAAAATCGTATTAGATTTTACACATCTAAACCAGTAATTCCTGTAGAATTTACTTTAAAAAATGGAGACAATATTGAAGGCAATTTTCTTTTTGACACTGGTGCTTCAGCTTCTACATTAGTTATAGCAAGTCCATTTGCAAAAAAGCATAAATTAGTTAAAAATATAGGTAAAACTTATGCTGTAATATCATCAGGCTTAGCTGAAAGAACATCTAAAAACTTTATTGGTTACACGAGAAATATTAAATTTAATGGCAATACATTTAGTGATATTCCTATCAGGTTATCTCAATCTAAATATGGTACTTTATCTAGTAAAAGTCTAGCTGGTATTTTAGGTATGGAGGTTATCGATCGTTTTCAGATCATTCTAGATTATAACAACAATGCTATTTACTTAAAACCTAACTCTTCCATCAATCGAGATTTTAAACATAACTATATTGGTATCTCTATGAGAAAAAAAGGGGAGCAAATTTTTGTTGAAGATGTTATAAAAAAATCTCCTGCATTTATAGCGGGCATTTTAAAAGGGGATGAAATATTAAGTATTGATGAGTATGATAAAAAATACTTGCCTGAAATTAAAAGCATCTTCCAACAAGAAGGAAAGCCAATAACACTCAAAGTAAAAAGAGAAGATGGTAGTATCAAAACTTTTGAAATATTATTGGAAAGGTTTATTAATTAATCCCAATCACAGCAATCTTTTGCTGTTTGTTTTTTATGTATCCACAAACGCACTGACGTGCTTTTTTGATTATAGTTTCATAAAAAATTATAAAAAATAGTCAAGCAAATTATAGCTTAGTTTACTGTTGTGATATAATTAAGTTTTATGTTAATAATAGTTGTTCAAAAAACTGCTTTACAGGGCTAGGTTTTCCTAAATACAAAAAAGTTAACCCCCAAGTATCATGTAGCCCATGCATTAAAATAAGAACACATAAGTTATTTCTATTCTTATAGAAAACAAAGCTTGTAAACATAGTAATGATTGAAATGGTAATCATTCCAGAAATTCCCTGATAATAATGAGATGCTCCAAAATATATGGAAGAGATTATACCAGCTAATAACCATGCTTTTTTTGTGTTCCCTAAAAAATTAGCTAGCCATTTAAAATAGTACCCTTTAAATAGAAATTCTTCCCCAAATGCAACAAGTGTCCATACAACTATAAGGATAATTATATAATTCAGTGTATCGCCTTTAACATCTATAGAAGATAGATTGGGGTCTCCTAAATAGTTTTGAACTATAGTTCCAACAGTATTATCAAACAATATAAGGAATACTGTTAACAACACACTTTTTAGAATTGTTTTTTTAGTTAGCTTTTTTGTGAATCCGAATAAAGACCAATTGTAATTGCTTGACCAAAGAATCAGTGCTACAAAACCCAATCCGAAAAAGAAACTGTAGTTTCTATCAAAATAACCTAATAATGGTGCAAAAAGCATAACTAGTATAACAATATATGGCTTTGTTAAAGCATTGTATAGTTTTAATTTCATGTAACTTTCTTGTATAAAATTTACAATAAGACAGCTTGTTTTAAAAACAGGTTACAGTCAATTTTAATATTTTTTTATATGGTTGCTATTTTGTTTTTTATGTAGTTACTAACACACTAACATTCTTACTTTTACTTAAATTAGTGATATGAAAGGTTTGATTGGAATATTTTTTGATGGTGTGTTATTTCAATTACTCGTTAACAAAAAGCTTAATTACCATGAAATCAACAATTTTATTTTTACTTGGATTTTTAATTTTTACAGGCTGTAGTAATGATGATGATAATTCACTAGAAAGCATCCCCAATGGAGATTTTGCAGGGACGTTTACAGTTGAATATTCAAACGGTGATGTTTTTTCAAACCCAGTCACTGTGAGTTTTAATAGTAACAATAGTTATAGTAGCTCTAATAGTATGGATTATTTCCCAGCAGGAGGAAGTGGAACTTATGAGATGACAAATTCTACAATTGAATTTAGTGATATCAATTTTTGGACTGCAAATTTTGATTGGAATTTAATTTTAAATGAAGAGTATAGTTTTACACTAAACGATAATGAATTAATAATGTCAAAAATTAGAAATAATGTAGGTATTTATAGATACGTGTTAATTAAACAGTAATTCCTCAACCAATCACACTCATAGCAATCTTTCTCACAAAAGTTTACTGTTTGTTTTTTATGTAATTAAGAACGCTCTAATGAGCTTAAGTTCTTTTTAAGATTTTATCTTTTTATCTAACACAATTTTTAGTCTACTCTTTTTTAACTGTTTGTTAAGTTTTTCAACCTCATCATCTATAAAAATTTCAAAACGCTGACTTGCATTTTTTAAGCGTTTATCAAAAATAGTGTATACTTCTCGTTGTTGCTCTGTAGGTTTAAAGTCTATACCATGGCCAGTAATATCACTTGCCAAAGCACTTAAACGACCATAAAGTTTCATAGGGGATCTAAACGCATCTTCTCGAGCTCCCGTTAAATGAATATCGTATAATGCACTGGCAATAGATTCTGCCTGTGATAAGAGTTGTTTTGCTTTTGCAATATCTTGTGTTTTCTTTAATTTAGGTAATGTTTCTGTGAGCTCACTACGAATCACTTCAATAGTGTTGATCATATTTACGGCTAAATTCATTGCGTCACGTAATTCTAAAGAAAAATCAACCTGAGTTTTAATATCTTCAAGGGTTCCTGTAGAATTCGGATCTTTTAAAACCGTTACTTCTTGTATGTATTCTTTATTATTGATTATCAATTTCACTTTATAATTATCTGGAATTGCTTTTGGCCCTAACTGCCCTCTAAACAGATCTAAATCCCAAGTGACTAATGGTCTCCAACCTTCACCATTTAATTGTACCCAAGGGCGCCCTGGTGGTGTGCTTCGTAATCGTGGTTTATAGGTAGGTTCATATCGTAAATCCCACATGACACGGTTAATACCTTGTTTTCCTGAACCTTTTAGAGTACGAATTACCTCATCATTACCAGATAATATTTGGATCTCTACCTTAGCATCAGTAGAGTCTTTTAAAAAATAATTAATATCCGCTCCATAAGCAGGATTAGTTCCTGAACTTAAACTTGGTCCATCTGTTTTTATCGCTTGCTTATCATGAAAACGATAGGCTGGGCGTAATCCGAATAAATGTACTTTCTTGTTTTTTGCTTCGGCCACATAATCTCTAATTGGAGCAATATTGTCTAGAATATAGTAGCCACGTCCATAGGTACCTATTACCAAATCATCAAACTGCTCTTGAACATCTAACCAATATACTGGTGATGGTGGCAAATTATTTCTTAATCGCATCCAGTTACTACCATCGTCATGACTTATATACAAGCCATTATCTACTCCTAAATATAAAAGCCCTTCTTTTTTAGGGTCTTCTTTAATGACATGTGCATAGCTATGTACAGATTTAGGAACCGTATGACTGATCATTTTCCATGTTTGCCCATAATCACTTGTTTTATAAGCATAAGGGTTAAAATCTCCCATCTGGTTTAAATCTACCGTAATGTAAGCTGTTCCTTTTTTATACCGTGAAATTTCTATATTGGAGATCTTTCCAAATTCTGGAAGGTTCTTGATATTTTTAGTAACATTCTCCCAGTTTTCACCATAATCTCTTGTTATGTGTACTTGACCATCGTTACTTCCTGTCCAGATTAATCCTGCTTCTAACTTAGATTCTTGAATAGAAATAAGAACTGAAGCATCAAAAGTCATTAAATTATCTGTTGCAATCCCTCCAGAGCTTTGTTGGTGTGCTTTATTATTAAGTGTCAGGTCTGGGCTAATCGCTTGCCAGCTCTTACCATCATCGTCAGTTTTATGTACATATTGGCTTCCCACATACACACGATGTTTTACATGTGGTGAAAATGCTAACGGAAAACTCCAATACCATCGGTATTTTAAATCTTCCGGCGCCCACCCATAGCCTGCCTCTGGCCATACACGAATGTCTTGTGCATGACCTGTTCGTGCATCATAACGCTCTAAACCGCCATCGTAACAGCCTGACCAAACAATATTATTATCAAACGGATCTGGTTGTGCAAAGCCGCTTTCGCAACCTCCAACTCCTTCCCATAATCCCAACGGAATATAGCCCTGTAAACTATTGCTTGGACCTCTATATGAGTAACCATCTTGTCGATTACCATATACATTATAAGGGATTTGAGTATCTGTAGCTACGTGATACATTTGTGCAATGGGCAATACGACACGTTGGTAGGTTTTTCCGTGATTTAAACTAATACTAGCACAGCCATCGTGAGCAACCATCATACGATCTGGGTTGGTTGGATCTATCCACATATCGTGATTATCACCTCCTGCGCTATAATTCCCTTTAATTGTTTTCCCACCATCTTTGGACACGATAAACTTTACATTTAAAAAGTAAATTTCGTCAGGATTATTTGGTGATACTGCCATACGTGTGTAATAGGGTGCACGCTCATTAATATCGTGATTACGGGTCATTAAGGTCCACGTTTCTCCAAAATCTTCTGAACGATATAACGCTGGGCTATCAATTTCAAAAAGCGCATAAATAATATTTGGGCTTGATGCTGCTATCGCTACTGCTGTTTTTCCAACTGGATGGTCTTCCCCTCCAGGGAGTCCTTTTGTAGACATATTATCCCATGTTTCTCCACCATCTCGAGATCGGTAAATACCACCTCCAGAGCCACCACTATTAAGTCCCCAAGTATTAATATGTAAAGACCACATGCCTACTAAAAGACGATCAGGGTTTTTAGGATCTATTGCAATATCTGATGCGCCTGTATTTTCGTCTATAAACAAAATGCGTTTCCAGTTTTTCCCAGCATCTGTAGTTTTATATATACCTCTATCTTGTTGTGGACCATGCCCATGCCCTAAAGCAGCAGCATAAACAATTTTAGGATTTGTTGGATGTACTATAACACGGCCAATACGACCTGTTTTTTCCAGTCCCATTCGTGCCCAGGTCTTTCCTGCATCTTCAGATTTGTAAATTCCATCTCCCATAGCATGTGCCGGGCGAATTAAAAATGTTTCGCCAGTACCTACCCAAACAATATCTGGGTTACTAGGTGCGATAGCTATAGATCCTATGGAAGAGACGTCTTGATCGTCAAAAATAGAACTCCACGATACGCCTCCATCTGTTGTTTTCCATAATCCACCTGAAGCTGCGCCAATATAATTTATCATTGGATCTCCCGGAACACCAGCAATAGCAATAGCACGATTGCCTTCAGGCCCAATAAATCTGAAGTTTAGGTTTTTAAAAATGTTACTATCAACTTGTGAAAAAAGGGTTTCAGAAAAAAGTAACCCTATGCATAAGAATAGAAAAAATAGTTTGTGTTTCATTATATAATCATTTGATAAACGAGTGGATTATGACAATCAAGAATCTCAAATATAACTATTAATAATGATTTCATTTTAAGAATGATTTCTACATTCTTCTTATCAGATTTCTTAGATTTGTTTCCGTATTTAAAATTAAAACTCATGAAATATCATCCTATCGATAATGCATTATTTATTAAAAATCGCAAAAAGTTTACAGCTCAAATGCAACCTAATTCCATCGCGATATTTAACTCCAATGATATTTACCCTATAAGTGCAGATAGTACCATGCCTTTTGAGCAGCATCGTGATATATTTTATTTAAGTGGTGTTGATCAAGAGGAAAGTGTTTTAGTACTTTTTCCTGACGCACCTCAAGAAAAACATCGTGAGATTTTATTTTTAAAAGAAACCAATGATCTCATTGCAGTTTGGGAAGGTGAAAAACTTACTAAAGAAACTGCTTTAAAAACTGCTGGTATTAAAACGGTATATTGGTTACAGGATTTAGAAAAAGTATTATTTGAAATTATGTCGCAATGCGAAACGGTTTATATTAATACTAATGAACATTACAGAGCATCTGTAGAAACTGAAACTCGAGAAGATCGTTTTACAAAATGGTTAAAAGATAAATACCCCGCACATCGTGTTGCAAAAAGCAATCCTATTTTACAGCGTTTGCGCTCTGTAAAAGAGCCATCGGAATTAGAATTAATTCAAAAAGCTTGTGATATTACTGAAAAAGGGTTTCGTCGTATTTTAAATTTTGTAAAACCTGATGTTTGGGAATACGAAATTGAAGCCGAGTTTATGCATGAGTTTTTACGAAATCGCTCTAAAAAATTCGCTTATACTCCAATTATCGCTTCTGGCAATAATGCCAATGTATTACATTATATTGAAAATAACGGACAATGTAAAACTGGGGATTTAATACTACTAGATGTTGGTGCTGAGTATGCAAATTATTCGTCAGATATGTCTCGTACAATTCCTGTTTCAGGACGTTTTTCTAAAAGACAAAAAGAAGTTTATAACGCTGTGAATCGTGTAAAAAATGCAGCAACCAAATTATTAGTTCCAGGAACAATTTGGGCCGATTACCATATTGAAGTAGGTAAATTAATGACTTCAGAATTGTTAGGATTAGGCCTATTAGATAAAGTAGATGTACAAAATGAGAACCCAGATTGGCCAGCATACAAAAAATATTTTATGCACGGAACTTCTCACCATATGGGATTAGACACTCATGATTATGGTATTTTAACTGAGCCCATGCAAGATAATATGGTGTTTACTGTAGAGCCTGGAATTTATATTCCTGAGGAAGGTTTTGGTATTCGTTTAGAAGATGATGTCGTTATTCAAAAACAAGGAGAGCCTTTTAATTTAATGCGAAATATTCCTATTGAAGCAGAAGAGATAGAAGATTTAATGAATTCTTAAAAACCTTCTACCTCTTTAACTCTGCAATTTATCTCATTATTTAATTACAATCTAAATCGATTTGTGATTGAGGGTCGTTATTAGGAAAACAATACCCTGAATTAACTGCATCTGGAACATACCGGATAAGATCTGGGTCTCTTAAACTGTTTTCTATAAAAGCAGTTAAATCATCTATCTCTTGTTCTGTTAAATTAAATCTTCCAAATTGGGATGCTAGGTTATTAGTAGGTACATCACTATTTTGAGGCACTCCGTTATTTTTATAGACTATAACATCTCTTATTGAAGTAAAAGTGCCTCCGTGTCCAAAAAAATTACCATCTACCAAATTATAGAGTGTAGGTGTTTTAAATTTATAATCGTCCTCTGACTTATTTGTAAAGGCTCCTCTTCCTTTTTTTACCTCATCAAAATTAATAGCATCAAGCACTACTGTTTCTCCTGAAACATCAAAATCTCCCATTCCAAATGCATAAAAACCTTTATCTTTTAAAGCAGGGCCTGTATGACATTCAAAACATCTACCATTACCAAAAAACACAAGAGCTCCTTTTTTCTCTGTATCACTAAGTGCATTAACATCTCCCTTAAGGTAATCTTGCCAAGGTGCTTTATTAGCTAATAGTGTTCTGTTAAAAGCTGCTATTGCCAAACCTCCTGTTTCTGCTGTATATCTTTCGTGCTCATCAACATCAGGAAAAGCAGCATCAAACATAGCTCTATATCCAAATGTGTCTACAAAATTCTCATCAATTACCAATCTGTGAGTCCCTTGACTTTCTATTGCCTGAACTTCGATCCCTTGAAATCCAAGGAAATTTATAGGTATTTCTCCCCAGCTAGCTTCAGTTCCGGCATTAGTACCAGTTCCACCAAATTGACCATTCCATAACATTACATCTTGATATGCCAGATTTAATAAAGCTGGAGGTCTAACTGCCTGGATATCGACAGAGTCTAATGGGACATTTGGATT
Source organism: Flavobacteriaceae bacterium (assembly GCA_003443635.1). Taxonomy (NCBI): domain Bacteria; kingdom Pseudomonadati; phylum Bacteroidota; class Flavobacteriia; order Flavobacteriales; family Flavobacteriaceae; species Flavobacteriaceae bacterium. Next base: position 162,573 of record CP031964.1, read on the forward strand.
AATGATTCTTCCTTCTCCACCATTTCCAAAGCCCATACCACCTTCTCCTATACCTTGTCTCCTACCTGGCTTAAATCCTCCCGCTACCGGGTGACAAGAAGCGCAAACATATTGGTATTCCATACCGCTAGTTTTAGGTTCACTTCCTAAAGCTGTTTCATGTAACAATAGTTTACCTAATGCAACCTTCTCTTCCGTAATTGGATTTAATGGGTCTTGCGGTATGCTCGAAAAATCATCACTATCAGGTAAAACAAAATAAGACAAGCCTTGCCCATTAGAAACAGTATTAAGTACTTCTGTTAGTTCCGCATCTAAACCTACCACTGGAGTATAATCATCATAAACACAAGATGTAAAGATTCCTAGGATCAGGAATCCTAATAAAAACTTTCTCATAAATCTTTAACTGTTGGTTAATAGCGTAATAAAGGTAAAGCTTTATGAATTTATTTTTCAATAAACAAGACATTTTACGATGTAATTAATAAAAAATAAGACCATTTACCATGAATAATTAAATTTTAGGCCCATATAATGTTAAATTAATAAAAAATATATTTTATTTTAACATTACTTAATTTACTAATTTAAAAATATAATCTTGCAACTTTTGTAGGGTAGATACTTTTTCTTCAGTAGGAATTAATAAGGAAATATTATTATTACTACCTCCATAAGAAATCATTCTTATCTTCACATCCTGTAATATTTGAAACAGTTTAAATGTATCTTGATGGTTTACCACAGAGTGTCCAACTAAACAGACAATACTTTGATTTTTATCGACCTCAATACTAGCAAATTTTTCTAATTCTGGTATAATTTTATCTAAATTGCTAGCGTCATCAATGGTTAGTGAAATAGCAATTTCTGAAGTGGTGATCATATCTATAGATGTCTCATAAGTTTCGAAAATTTCGAATACTTTTTTAAGAAATCCATGTGCTAAGAGCATACGTCCAGATTTAATTTTTATAGCAGTAATATTATCTTTAGCTGCTATGGCTTTAATTCCATTTTCTGAATACTCATTATTAATTAGTGTTCCGTAAGCATTAGGATTCATTGTGTTTTTTAATCGCACAGGAATATTGTCTGCTCTTACGGGAGTTACCGTTTGAGGGTGTAGTATTTTTGCTCCAAAATAAGCGAGTTCTGCTGCTTCGTCATAAGATAAATTAGAGATCGGGCTGGTATTACTAACATGCCTTGGATCATTATTATGCATCCCGTCTATATCTGTCCAAATTTGTACTTCTTCAGCTTTTATTACTGCGCCAATAATTGTTGCTGTATAATCACTCCCTCCACGCTGTAAATTAGAAGTTTCTCCATGTTCATCTAAACAGATAAAACCTTGAGTAATATAAATAGTAGCTTCCTCAGTTTTATTAAGTACTGAAGCAAAATTTTGCTTAATATAAAAGAAGTCTGGCTCTTTGGTTTTATCTATACGCATAAACTCTAAAGCAGGCAATAATGCCGAATTAATACCTTCTTGACGCAAATAACAATTAAAAATAAATGTTGATAGTAATTCTCCTTGAGCAACAATTATGTTTGCTAATAATTCTGAATACTCTTTATAAGTTGCTTGTGTTAAAAAATCGAATACTGTATTAATATAGGTTCTTGCTTCATCATTTAAAGCAGTATCTATTAAAAGCTCATTAATAGTAGAGTAATACGATTCGTGAAGTATCTTTATTCCATCTATAGCTTGATTAGGAGTATTGTTTTCTATATGATTTGCAATAGAGACCAGCGCATTAGTTGTACCAGACATTGCAGATAATACAATGATTTTTTTATCACCATCATTTATAATATTCTTTACATTTTGAATATTTTCAATCGATCCAACCGAAGTGCCTCCAAACTTTAGTACTTGCATTTTTTTAATTTTACTTTCTAATTTTATGCAAACTTAAGTCACTCAAGTATTTTAAAAGTATTTATTGAAATAAATGATTACTTTTGCACATATTGTTAAATAATTAACGTGAAAACAATTGCAAATTGTGTTGAGGATATTTTAATCACTCAGCCTTATCTAGAAGAAGCTTTAGCAAGGAACATTATTAATTTTAGTGCACTTGCCGAAGAGTTAAAAGATCCTGTAAGTGAAATGCTTAAAAAAGATGTAAAAGCTGGTGCTATTATGATGGCTTTACGACGCTATAAACCACCTGTAACTTTATCTAATACTATTAAAATTAATAAAGCTATAAAGGGCTTAGGGGATATTACCGTTAGATCTGGACTAGTAGATTTTACTGTAAGAAATTCTGAAACATTAATTCATAATCACGTAAAAATCTTAGAAAAAATTAAAGGACAGTCAAAATTATTTTACACTTTTACAAGAGGGATTCATGAAAGTAATATTATTATATCTGAGAGCTTAAAAACTTTTATAAAAGAACACTTAAAAGCGGAAGAATTTATAGCCATTCAAGAAGATCTAACAGCTATTAGTATTAATTTACCTGTAAATAACTCACGAATATCTGGGTTATATTATCATTTTTTTAAACGTTTGGCTTGGGAAGGTATCGCATTATATGAAGTGATATCTACAACTAATGAGTTTACAATTTTAGTTGAAGACTCTTATGTAGATACTGCATTTTCTGCTATAAAAAAGATGAAAAATTAAAAAAGCGAACACTTTATAAAAAAGTGCCCGCTTCTCAAAACAATTTAAACTAAACTTAAATTTACTTACTTTACTCTACTACTAAAGTGTATTGAGGTGTTGGATTTAACGGGCAGAAATACACGTATTTTCCTTTTTTCAATGCTACTTTATTAGTCGTTTGTTTTGAATCTGTAGCTACTGGTTTAGTAACATAAGCCGCTTTAATATGATTTTCTGGCTTAGATGCATCTTTACCTTCTGGTACTAATACAAACCCTACATTGTGACCTACACTATTATTAGCGATTTCAAAAACATAAGTTCCTTCAGAAACTGTAATTGATTTTTGAGTGAACTCACCTTTAGTCTGTTCTAAGCTAATTTTTTTTGCTTCTTGAGCGTTAGTTGTAAATGCAAATCCTATTACAAATGCGAATACTGCTATTAATTTTTTCATTTTTTCCGTTTTTAAATTTTAATTATTAAGTTGTTTATATTGTTTCTATTTATGCGTGATAGTAACGTTCTCTGTAAATTTTACCATCTTTCCATTCTGTAGCTACAGCTTGTTCTGAAAGCATTGTACTACCATCTTTTAATTTTAACTCCATCTCCGCAGTGTAAAAAGAATAGTTACCTTGAACTGCTATGTCTTTTACATCGTAACGTATAAACTCAGCTAATTGATTGTTTATAAAATCATTTTCAAAATCAAGATTAAACTGTTTTCCTTTTTTAGGCTCTCCATTTCCTTCTCTTAATTCAACATCATCATGAAGGTATGTATCCATAGCTTCAATAAATTTAGCTTCAGCTAATAATTCATGAATGTGCTTTAAATTTTTCTCTATTTGATTTTCCATAATACTTTGTCGTTAAAAAAATTATTAATTACTACTATTTTAGCTTAAAACTGTAAACTTTCCTGCTTCAACTGCTGGGAAATCTACTTCAGTTTCTGCGATATGATTTACATAATTTGTTAATGTGTTAGATACTACGTTTAATACTACTTCTAAAACATCACCATCATTATATCCAGCTGCTTTAAATTCCTGAATTGCTTCTGTAGATACGACACCTTTATTTTTAGTTACATTTTTAGCAAAAACTAATCCTGCTTGTGTTTTAGCATCTGTTGCAGTTCCTTGACGATTTTGTTCTATTTCTGTTTCTGTTAATCCGCTCATTTTTCCTATTGCAGTATGTGCAGATAAACAGTAATTACATTCATTCTCTTCAGCTATTGCCAAAGCCAATTGTTCTCTAAATTTAGCATTAAACGTTCCAGATCCTGTAATTTCCCCTAAGCTTAAATACGCTTGTAATGTTGCTGGAGAATTACCAAATACTTTAATTAAGTTTGGAATAAATCCTAATTTGTTTTGTACTGCATCAAATAATTCTTTTGATTTTCCTGTAGTCGTTTCTGGGTTTAATGTTTCTATTCTTGTACTCATAATTTCTATTTTTTATTATTATTAATTATTTATATTCTTGAAGAAGTGCATTCTCCATACTCTTGATATCCCCAACAATTAGGGCATTGATTATATGTTTGTTTATTCATTTTATTTTGTTTCTTTTTAATTACACTGCAAAGATGCAACAGAAGTAAGCTTTAAAAAATGGACAAAAGTTCCTAATGCTTGGACTACATGTTTTTTAAAATAAAAAGCATAAAAAAAGCCGATTTAGTTTAAAACTAAATCGGCTTTTAAATTGTCTTATTTTTAAAGATCTCTCCTTACTAAGCTTTCTTTTTGTTGTTTAGAGCTAAACCAGCTAAAGTAAATAGTAATCCTAAATGAACTATAAATCCAACCCAAGTTGTATTATTATTAGCAGTAAAATCTGCAAAAGCTCCTGGTGCCCATACTAGTAAAATAGCTACAAATATAACCAATGCAAGTACTGCATAAGCTTCAAATAATTTTTTACCAGCTAATATTAGAAGTCCACCTGCAAGTTCTGTAAGGGCTAAAATAATTGTTAAAACCATAGTAGCTCCTCCTAAGTCTAACCCAATACTTTTTAAAAACCCTGTTGCTCCATCAAGGCCTGGACCGCCTAAAAAACCTGCGATAAATTTTTCAAGGCCTCCCCAGATAAAAACAAGACCGATTCCTATTCTAATTAATAAATTTCCGTTCATGATAATAGTTAATTTTAGTTATTATATATTAGTAATTATTCTCAAAACTATTGATTTTAAATACTTTACTATAATACAATATACACAAAGATTATAAAATGGACAAAAGTTCCTAATGCTTGGACAATTTAGCTTTTGTATTCCTTTTTAAACTGAAGTGGTGATTTTTGTTCCGATTTTGTAAAAAATCGAGAAAAATATGCGGAGTCATTAAATCCAAGACCGTAAGCAATTTGTTTTACAGAATCATCTGTATAAATTAATTGTCGTTTTGCCTCAAGAATTAACCTATTTTTAATATAATCGCTTGGTGTCTGTATGCCTACTTTTTGAAAATTTTTTGTGAGTGATTTTGGAGATACTCCTAAGCGGTTAGCATAATCTGTTACCGAATGCATTTGCTTAAAATTTTGCTCTACCAGCAAGCTAAAATCTTTAAATAGTTTCGTTTCTACATCATCTTTTATAGGAAAATGTTCTTTTTTTATACGAACTGAATGGATAATAAATTGCTTTAAATATGTTTGTAGCATATCGTACTGCCCTGTTTCTTGAGTTTCAAATTCTTCGATCAAGTTTTCTAGGATAAAATCTAATTTCTTAATATCAGATTCGCAAGGTTTTAGAAATGGGGTTTCGTATACATTATTAAACAATACGCCATTACAAGAGACTTCTTTATCGTGAGTGGCAATACAATAAAAATCTCTAATAAATGATAGCTTATATGCTTCTTTAACACTTTCTGAGTCTACGGAAAACACTTGACCTGGTGATAAAAAGAACATGACATTATCATTAAAAGTATATCTTTTAAAATCTATATTATAAGTTCCTTTTCCTTCCTTAATCCAGTAAATACTGTACGCATCTATCTGTTCTGGATTATTAACCACACAAGCTTTTTCAAATTGCACAACACTTAACGAAAAAGTATCTTTATAGTTATAGGTAGAAATATCTTGAACAGCCATTAGTTTTTAGTCGTAAAAGTTTTAATATTTAACACTATAAATATAACAATCGTTGGTAAAACCCAACCTAAAGTATATTGCGATAAAGGAATAAAGTTTTGTATACTTTCCAAGCCTTCTGAAGGTATTATAAATTTTAAAACATCTGGAAGGCTAAATATAAATGTTGTTATTACTATACTTTTAAATACTAATTTAGACGCATAACGCTCTGGAAGTATGTTTAAAAAAATAAGCACAATCGTAATAGGATAAATAAACATTAGTATTGGAAGTCCAATAACTATAATCGAATGAAAATCTAACTGCCCTACCAGGATACCAAACACACAAGCAATAATTGCAGTAATACTATATGCGTTTTGTGAGTTCTTAAAAACTCCTTTAAAATAATCTGCCGTTCCGGTAACTATACCAACTGCAGTTGTAAAGCAGGCCAAAGCAATTAAAACACTTAATACGGTATTACCAAAAGTTCCCAAAGTTGATAAGCTAATTCCTCGTAATAAAGATGCACGTTGCATATCATTACTCAAAGCATTATCTACTATAATCTCAGAGCCATAAAATGCTCCTACCGAAATTAAACCAGCATATACTATAAACAACCCTATCCCAGCTATTAATCCAGCTTTTTTAATCAATTCGTTTTTAGCTTTAAAAGAAGTATGTCCTTTTAAATTTAATGAAATAATAATTACACCGCCTACAACTACCGCTCCTATAGCGTCAAATGTTTGGTAACCTTCTAATAATCCACTAATAATTGGAGTTTCAAATACCGAAGTGTTCATTCCAAAACTACTTGAAAATAGCCCTATAATGATCACTAAAAACAATGTGACTACAATTAAGGGAGTTAAAAATTTACCTATAAAATTTAAAATCTTACTTCTGTTTAATACAAATAATAGCACCAATGCAAAATATATAGTACTCGTTAATAAAGGGTCTGTACCAAAAAACGGATATATTGCTATTTCATGTGTTGCTGACGCTGTTCGTGGTGATGGTATTGCTATAGAGATAAGATAAATTAAAAAACAATAGATATAGCTAAAGGCTGGAGATACTTTTTTGCCAAAATCAAACATTGTGCCTTGTAATCTGGCATGTGCTAAAATTCCAAAAATAGGAATAACAACTGCTGCAATTATAAACCCAAAAGTAACCAAATACCATTTATCGCCTGCATTATACCCTAAGAGTGGCGGAAGCAATAAATTTCCTGCTCCAAAAAACATTGCAAATAATGCAAAACCCGTAATGAAAATTTCTTTTCTTTTATTCAAACTTCAATTTTTAATTATGAATCTAATTTCAAAACCACTCTAAAATTTAGAATGGTTTTATCTTTGTCCAATATAGCAATTTTGAATGACGTCAAACTTTATTTTATTTAAAAACACAAAAATTCACTTTACTGTTAATGGAGAAGGGCAAGCTATTGTTTTACTGCACGGATTTTTAGAAAATAGCACAATGTGGAATGCTTCCATACCTCAATTGTCTAAAAACCATAAGGTTATTTGTATCGATCTTTTAGGACACGGGAATACAGGTTGCATTGGCTATATACATACTATGGAGCTTATGGCTGAAGGAATTTCGCAAGTGCTAAATTTTTTAAAAATTTCTAACCTTATTTTTATAGGGCACTCTATGGGTGGCTATGTGGCCCTAGCTTATGCTGAAAAATATCCAAAAACTATTAAAGGTATATGCTTAGTTAATTCGACATCTAAATCAGATTCTGAAGAACGGAAACTAAATAGAGATCGTGCCATTAAAGCTGTAAAACACAATCACAAAGCATTTATTAATATGGCAATTTCTAATTTATTCATGCCAGAAAACAGGAATCGCTTCTCTTACGAAATTAATCAATTAAAAAATGAAGCTCTTAAAACACCTCTTCAAGGTATTATTGCTGCTTTAGAAGGAATGAAAATAAGAGGTAATAGAGAGTATGTTATAAAAACATCAAGCTTTAAGAAAATGATGATGATTAGTAAAAAGGATCCTGTTTTAGATTACAGCTCTTTATTAGACGAAGCACAAAAAAATGGAGTACAAACTGTAGAATTATCTGACGGACATATGAGTTATATTGAAAATAAGAAATCTTTTTCTTACTATTTAATGCATTTCATCGAAAATATATGACTTTTTGTCGTTATATTAAAGATTTTTATTTTATATTTAACCCATCATAACTTAACCTACTTAATTATGTACAAAACTACGTCTAACAGTTCTTCTGTTTCTAAAATGTATTGTTCAATATTTGGACACAAATACAATGTTACTAAAGAAGTAACAAAACACATTAAAGAATATACTTGTAAATGTTGTAAAAAGGAATTAACCACGAATGGTAATGGTAAACTTACAGAGCTTACTCCAAAGTTCAGAGAGATTAATTCTATTTTAGAAAGTGTTTATGCCAAGCGAATGTTACGAATTAAACAGCAATCAAAAATATCTTCTGTTAGATATGCCAGTTAATTATTAACTGCATTCCAACCTTGAGCTTTAATAGGAATTTTAGTGTCTGCTCGCGTTATTAAATGTGAGCCCTCTTTAGATTCTTTAATATAACCTATTACAGTAAAATTAGGATTCGCTTTAATTTTTGGATAATCTTCTTGAGAAACAGTCATTAATAATTCATAATCTTCCCCTCCATTTAAAGCTATTGTAGTACTGTCAATTTTAAATTCTTCACAAGTAGAAATTACTTGAGGATCTAATGGTATTTTATCTTCGTATAAATCACAACCCACATTACTTTGTTTACATAAATGTAAAATTTCTGAAGATAATCCGTCACTTATGTCAATCATCGCAGTTGGTTTAACATCTAAATCTTTTAATAATGTTACAATATCTTTTCTGGCTTCAGGTTTTAATTGTCGCTCAATAATGTAAGTATAAGCATCTAAATCTGGTTGATTGTTAGAATTTACTTTAAAAACTTGTTTTTCGCGTTCTAAAACCTGTAATCCCATATATGCACCTCCTAAATCTCCACTAACTACTAATAAATCGTTTGGTTTTGCTCCGCTTCTGTAAACAACATTATCAGTGTTAATTTCACCAATTGCAGTAACAGAAATTAAAAGTCCAGATGTTGATGATGTAGTATCTCCACCAATAACATCTATATTATAAATATTAGCAGCTGTTTCGATTCCTGCATATAATTCTTCTAATGCTTCTAAAGGAAAACGATTGGATACAGCAATAGAAACTGTTACCTGGGTAGCATTGGCATTCATAGCATACACATCAGATAGATTAACTATAATTGCTTTATATCCTAAATGTTTTAAAGGCATATAACTCAAATCAAAATGAACGCCCTCCACTAATAAATCTGTAGTTACCACAATTTGCTTAGATTCAAAATCTAAAACTGCTGCATCATCACCAATACTTTTTAGTGTAGACTTTTGTTTAATTTTAAAGTTTTTGGTGAGATGATCAATTAATCCAAACTCACCTAAATCACTTAACTGTGTGCGTTGTTCATTTTTATCTTCTATCATTTTGCAAAAATAACACCTTTTTTAATTAGATAATATTTAAAGCAACATATTCGTTTAATCTAGTTTTAACTTTAAAAAAGCATCAATTCTTAAAATAATATGCATTTCATCGAAAAAAATAAGCTTTTTGTCGTTATTTTAGTTAAAAGTACTAAGTTTATCTTCCCCAAATCTTTTAGTTATGAAAACATATTTAAGCAATGAAGTGCATTGCTTTGTTTTTGGCCATAATTTTTACGAGCCAAAAAACTTAAGTAATTCAAGAGAAGAGCTTACTTGTAAATGTTGTAACACAACAATTATAAGAGATATCGATATAGACGAAAACGAGTTGTCTCCCTCAAGTAACGAGATAAAAGCGTTACTTATTAGATTACATTCACTTAAAAAATCTAGATCTTCAAATCGCATTTCTTTTGAATCTTAGATCTTAAAATCTTATTGTTTTCAATACACTCCAGATACAATCTCTTTTAATATACCTCCACTTATAACAAAAACCTATTTCACTATATGCTAATATAATGTTAGGATTTGTTACAAAAACCTACATATATTGTATATTTGCACTCTATTTAGAAACCGTCTTAATAAAAGCTTGGTTTTATTAATGTAGAGTTATATTTGTTAGTTAAAATTAACGAATGCAATAATCTAATATAATTATGATTAAAGTTTCTGAAACAGCAAAAAACAAAGTCGTACAATTGATGACTGAAGAAGGCTATAACGCTCAATTAGACTACATTAGAGTAGGTGTAAAAAGCGGTGGTTGTTCTGGGTTATCTTACGATTTAAAATTTGATAAAGAACAACTAGAAGAAGATAAAGTTTTTGAAGACAATGGTGTAAAAATTATTGTAGACAAAAAAAGCTTTTTATATCTCATTGGCACCACCTTAGAATATTCTGGAGGTCTAAACGGAACAGGATTCGTATTTAATAATCCTAATGCTAACCGTACTTGCGGTTGCGGCGAAAGTTTTTCACTATAATCCAAAAAACATAATACTGTTAATAAGTGCAGTTATCTTAATAAGATGAGTAAATACACAGAAGACGATTTAAGAGAAGAATTAAAAACCAAAGAATACGAATATGGTTTTTATACAGATATAGAGTCTGAAACATTCCCTATTGGTTTAAACGAAGATATAGTTAGAGCGATTTCACAAAAAAAAGAAGAGCCAGAATGGATGACTGAGTGGCGTTTAGAAGCGTTTAAAGCTTGGAAAGAAATGGAAGAACCAGAGTGGGCAAATGTACATTACGAAAAACCTGATTTTCAATCAATTGCTTATTATTCAGCACCTGTGGCCGTAGACCCTAATAAAACATTAGACGATGTAGATCCAGATTTACTAGCAATGTATGAAAAATTAGGGATTTCTGTGGATGAGCAGAAAAAAATGAATAACATCGCAATGGATGTCGTTGTAGATTCTGTATCTGTAGCTACAACATTTAAGAAAACATTAGCCGAAAAAGGCATTTTATTTATGAGTATTTCTGAAGCTATAAAAGAGCATCCAGAACTCGTAAAAAAATATATTGGTACTGTTGTACCTCAAAAAGACAACTTTTATGCTGCTTTAAACAGTGCCGTATTTAGTGATGGTTCTTTTTGTTATATTCCAAAGGGCGTACGTTGCCCAATGGAATTATCAACATATTTTAGAATTAACCAAGCTGGTACTGGGCAATTTGAAAGAACACTTGTAATTGCCGATGAAGGGAGTTATGTATCTTACTTAGAAGGTTGTACAGCCCCAAGTCGTGATGAGAATCAATTACACGCTGCAGTAGTAGAGTTAATTGCTCTTGATGATGCTGAGATAAAATATAGTACTGTACAAAACTGGTATCCAGGAAATGCAGAAGGAAAAGGTGGGGTTTACAATTTTGTAACTAAAAGAGGTTTATGCGAGACTAATGCTAAAATCTCTTGGACTCAAGTAGAAACTGGTAGTGCCGTAACTTGGAAATACCCTTCTTGTATCTTAAAAGGGAATAACTCGGTTGGAGAATTTTATTCTATCGCTGTTACTAACAATTATCAGCAAGCAGATACAGGAACAAAAATGATTCATTTAGGAAAAAACACTAAATCGACCATTATATCTAAAGGTATTTCTGCTGGAAAATCACAAAACAGTTACCGTGGCTTAGTTCAAATAAATTCTAGAGCAGAGAATGCTCGTAACTTTTCACAATGTGATAGTTTACTAATGGGCAACGAATGTGGAGCACATACGTTCCCGTATATAGAAGCAAAAAACAAATCGGCACAAATAGAACACGAAGCAACAACTAGTAAGATTGGTGAAGATCAAATTTTTTATTGCAACCAACGCGGCATTGATACCGAAAAAGCTATTGCTTTAATCGTTAACGGTTTTAGTAAAGAGGTACTAAATAAGCTTCCTATGGAGTTTGCTGTTGAAGCTCAAAAACTATTAGAAATAAGTTTAGAAGGTTCTGTTGGATAATATTATTTGTATGAAAAAAATATTTGCTTTAATGTTATGTGTTTCTGTTTTTACAAGTTGTAAAAACGAAATTAGATCAGAGAGTGATCAAAATATCACTTCAGAAACAATAGATGATGGCTTGACTCTTATTAACGGCGATTTTATTTTTTATGCAGATGCAGCAGTATTACAAACCAATAAAGAAATTTATGGTGTTATCATCGATGATAAAATGCATGAATTGGATAGATTAGTTAATAAATATAAGAAAGAAACTACCGATATGGTTCCTGTTCAAATTAAAGGTAAAATAATTCCAAAAACCGAAAATGAAGAAGGTTGGGACTATAAAGTAGAAATAAAAGAAATTTTAAGTGTCTTCCCACCAAAGCCAGAAACTAACGATGTTATAAAAGTTGGAGAAGAATAACGAATAACTGTTAGAAATATGAAAAAAATAGTAATTGTATTATTAAGTTTAGGTCTTTTTATCGCTTGTAAAAACGAAAAGAAAACTGCTACAGAAGAAGTTGTTGAAGAAGCTCCAAAAGTAACGCTTCAAATGTTTAATGGAGGAGATGTTATTGTAAATAAATTAGAAGCATTTTCTGATAGCCTGCACCTTTACAAGGGAGAAACAAAAGTTTTTGTAGATCCAATTTACATTATCACACACGAAAGTGGTAAGCGTTTAATTTGGGATACAGGATTACCTGAAGCTATTGGTCCTGACCCTGTAACTCCTGGCGATGGTACATTTACAATTTCAAGAAAAGATTCTCTTGCAAACCAATTAAAAGCATTAAACTTAAGCTATGATGATTTTGATTATATAGGAATTTCTCATATTCATTTTGATCATACAGGGACAGCAAATTATTTTAAAAATGCAATATGGTTAGTTCAAGAAAATGAATACAATTTTATAACAAGTGAAGCACAAATTAATGGCTTAGGTGCTGCCATTTCACAATTAACCAAAGTGCAAAAATTAAATGGTGATCACGATGTCTTTGGAGATGGTACGGTTGTTATTAAATCTACTCCAGGACATACTATAGGGCACCAATCATTATATTTAGATTTAGGCCTAGAGCGCCCAATATTATTAACTGGAGATTTATATCATTTTCAAGAAAATCGTCAAAACAAAGTTTCACCAAGTTTTAATTACGATTTTCCTCAAACAAGAGTAAGTATGGATGCTTTTGAAGCATTTGCAAAAGAGAAAAATGCAGATGTAATCATTCAGCATAGTCCAATAGATTATAAAAGATTAGAAGCAATCTTAAACATTTAAAATAGTACATTAAGTATAAACAATTCTTATGTTAACAATTAAAGATTTACACGCAAGTGTTGAAGGAAAAGACATTCTAAGAGGTATCAATTTAGAAGTAAAAGCTGGAGAAGTACATGCTATTATGGGGCCTAACGGTTCTGGTAAAAGTACATTAGCTTCTGTAATTGCAGGAAAAGAAGAATATGAAGTAGAAAAAGGAGAGATTGTTCTTGAAGGTGAAAATCTTGACGAATTAGCTGCAGAAGAACGTGCTCATAAAGGTATCTTTTTATCGTTTCAGTATCCAGTAGAGATTCCTGGAGTATCAGTAACTAATTTTATTAAAACAGCAATTAACGAAACTCGTAAAGCTAGAGGATTAGAAGATATGCCTGCTAACGAAATGCTTAAAAAAATTCGTGAAAAAGCTGAGCTTTTAGAAATTGATCGTAAATTTTTATCACGTTCACTTAACGAAGGATTTTCTGGAGGAGAGAAAAAACGTAATGAGATTTTTCAAATGGCAATGTTAGAGCCTAAACTAGCTATTCTTGATGAAACAGATTCTGGATTAGATATTGATGCACTTCGTATTGTAGCAAATGGCGTTAATAAACTAAAAAGTAAGGATAATGCAGTTGTTGTAATTACACATTATCAACGCTTGTTAGATCATATTGTTCCCGATTTTGTACATGTTCTATACAATGGTAAAATTGTAAAATCTGGAGGTAAAGAACTAGCTCATGAGCTTGAAGAAAAAGGTTACGACTGGATTAAAGAAGAAATAAACGCATAAATTAAAAAAGATTCCCTTTTTTTTTAAGGGAATGCAAAGGCAAATGGATTTAAAAGAGAAATTAGTATCCTCGTTTTTAGCATTCGAAAACAAAGTCGATGTTAATGATTATGTACACGATATTAGAAGCGAAGCTATAAAAACATTTGAAGAAAAAGGATTTCCTTCTAAAAGAGAAGAAGCTTGGAAATACACCTCTTTAAATAGTGTATTAAAACACGATTATAGTGTGCTTTCTAATAAAGAAAATGCTATTGAATATAAAGAAGTAAAAAAGTATTTTCTTGACGATATCGATACTTATAAAGTCGTGTTTATAGATGGTGTATACTCTTCACATCTCTCGCAAACAACTCATGAGGGGATGGATATTTGCTTAATGTCTTCGGCATTAACAAAGCCTAAATACAAAGCTGTAATTGAAAATTATTTTAATAAAATAGCAACTCAAGATAGTTTAACATCATTAAATACTGCATTTACTAACGAAGGTGCTTACATTCATATCCCTAAAAATAAATTAGTAGAAAAACCTATCCAGATAGTCTACTTTTCTACAGGAAATGAAGTTGCAGCAATGACACAGCCAAGAAACTTGGTAGTAGTTGATGAGAACTCTCATGTTCAAATTATTGAGCGTCATCAGAGTTTAACAGATAACCCTGTATTAACAAACAGTGTTACAGAGATTTTTGCAGACAAACGTGCTATTGTAGATTATTATAAAGTACAAAACGATAATTTAAATGCATCGTTAATAGACAACACCTTTGTTAATCAACACAGTAACAGTATTTGCTCTGTACATACATTTTCATTTGGAGGGAAATTAACACGTAACAATCTTAATTTCTTTCAAAATGGCGAGCATATGGACTCCATCTTAAAAGGAATCACGATTATAGGTGGAAAACAACATGTTGACCACAATACTTTAGTACATCATATTGAACCAAATTGTGAGAGTCATCAAGATTACAAAGGCATATTCGCAGATAAATCTATAGGTGTTTTTAATGGTAAGGTTATTGTTGAAAAAGAAGCGCAAAAAACTAATGCATTTCAAGCCAATAACAACATATTAATAAGTGATAAAGCCACTATAAATACAAAACCTCAATTAGAAATTTTTGCAGACGATGTAAAATGTTCTCATGGCTGTACTATTGGTCAGTTAGACGAAAGCGCTATGTTTTATATGCGCTCACGTGGTATTGCAGAAAAAGAAGCCAAAGCTTTATTAATGTATGCTTTTAGTAATAACGTCCTGAGTTCTGTAAAAATTAACGAGCTAAAAAATCGAATCAATAAAATCATAGCAGGCAAGTTAGGTGTAAATATTGGATTTGACCTTTAGGAGCTATTTCTTGCTATCCGTTATATCTTTTTTTGTTTATAATAAAGCAAAAAAAGGAGGTTACTACAATCAGTAATAAAAATAAAACAATGCTGAACATTCAAAATATTCGAAACGATTTTCCCATCCTATCCAGAGAAGTTAATGGAAAACCCTTAGTATATTTTGATAATGCAGCGACTTCACAAACCCCTCAAATTGTTATTGATGCTATTGTAGATTATTATTCAAACTACAATGCTAATATACATCGTGGCGTACATACGTTAAGCCAAGAAGCAACAGATGCTTATGAGCAAGCGCGACAAAAAGTGCAAGCACATTTTAATGCAAAATATGCTCATGAGATTATCTTAACATCTGGTACAACACATAGCATTAATTTAATAGCTAACGGATTTTCAGCATTTATAAAAAAAGGAGATGAAATTATTGTATCTGCTTTAGAGCATCACAGTAATATTGTGCCTTGGCAGATGCTTTGCGAACGTACAGGAGGTATTTTAAAGGTTATTCCAATGAACCAAGAGGGTGAATTGGTAATGGATACTTTTGATACATTGCTTTCTAACAAAACAAAACTGGTATTTGTTAATCACGTTTCTAACGCATTAGGAACCGTAAATCCTATCGAAACCATTATTAAAAAAGCACACCAAGTAGGTGCAGCTGTATTAATAGATGGCGCACAAGCATGCCCACATATCAAACCAGATGTACAAGCTTTGGATGTCGATTTTTATGTAGCATCTGCACATAAATTGTGTGGCCCAACTGGAGTAGGAATGCTTTATGGTAAAGAAGAGTGGTTAAATAAATTACCTCCATATCAAGGCGGAGGTGAAATGATTGCCGAGGTATCTTTCGAAAAAACCACCTATGCTGGCTTGCCTCATAAATTTGAAGCAGGAACACCAAACATTTGTGGTGGTATTGCTTTTGGAGTAGCTTTAGATTATATGAATTCTATTGGTTTTGATAACATAGCTACCTATGAAAATGAATTACTAGAATACGGGACAGAAAAGCTTTTAGAAATTAAAGGTTTAAAGATTTATGGTGTTTCAGAACATAAAACAGCTGTTATCTCTTTTAATTTAGAAGGTATTCACCCTTACGATGTTGGAAGTATTGTAGATAAATTAGGGATTGCTGTTCGCACAGGGCATCATTGTGCTCAGCCAATTATGGATTTTTATTCTATCCCAGGTACAGTACGTGCTTCGTTTTCATTTTACAATACTAAAGCAGAAATAGATGCTTTAGTTGAAGCCGTTAAAAAGGCAAAAATGATGTTGTCTTAATTAAAGAAGTTCTATCAATTTCTAAAAACATTGAAAAGCAATAATTCTTATTGTATTTTTGCATAAAATTATATTCTAGTGACTATACAAGAGATACAAAATGATATTGTTGACGAGTTTTCTATGTTTGAAGATTGGATGCAACGGTACGAATATATGATCGAACTTGGTAAGACTTTACCTTTAATTGCAGATGAACATAAAATAGAAGAAAATATTATAAAAGGATGCCAGAGTAAAGTTTGGGTTTACGCTCAAATGGATGCTGGTAATGTTGCTTTTACAGCAGATAGCGATGCCATTATTACAAAAGGTATTATTGCTATTTTACTTCGTGTATTTTCAAATCAAAGTCCTCAGGATATTATTGATGCTAATACCGATTTTATTGATAAAATAGGATTAAAAGAACATTTATCTCCTACCCGAGCAAATGGTTTGGTAAGTATGATAAAACAAATAAAAATGTATGCCATTGCATATCAAACACAATTAAATTAATGAGCACAACAGAAATAGACACACAAGAGTTAGGCGAGAAGATAGTTCGTGTTTTAAAAACCATTTACGATCCAGAAATACCTGTAGACATTTACGAATTAGGGTTAATATACGATGTGTTTGTTAATGAAGATTATGATGTAAAAATCTTAATGACTTTAACAACACCTAATTGCCCAGTAGCAGAAACACTACCTCTTGAGGTAGAAGAAAAAGTTAAATCACTTAAAAACGTAAATTCATCTGAGGTAGAGATCACCTTCGATCCACCTTGGACTCAAGATCTAATGAGTGAAGAAGCCAAGTTAGAATTAGGAATGTTATAATTAACTTTTTATCATTATTGAAGAGCAAGAACTTCATTATTTTTAATTAAAAATGAAAGACGAAATCATAAATCGCGTAGCGAATAGTAAACTCATCACTTTAGATTTAGAAGATTATTATCCTGAAGGAAAACGCATCATTTTTGATATTAAAGATTGGTTGTACGAAGGTTTCGTGCTTCGTGAAAAAGAGTTCAGGCAAAAAGCTAAAGAATATGATTGGACCATACATCAAGATCAATACATCGCTCTAACTTGTAGTACCGATGCAATTATTCCTGCTTGGGCTTATATTTTATTAACAACCGCTCTACAACCTTATGTTAAGCAAATTATTGTTGGTAATTTAGAACAATTAGAATCTTCAATTTATCAAAATATCATTAATAATCTAGATGTTTCTGAGTATCAAGATAAACCTGTTATTATAAAAGGGTGTTCTAACAAACCAGTGCCTAACAATGCATACTTGCAATTAACAATAAAGTTAATGTCAGTTGCCAAATCAATTATGTATGGAGAAGCTTGTTCTTCTGTACCGCTTTATAAACGTAAATAATTATTTTTTACAGTATCTTTATTCTCTATAATAAAAGTGATTATAATCACAACAAAAAACAAATAAACCAACCTTAAATCCTTTTTAATGAAAAAAGTAATTCTACTACTTGTATTAGGTATGAGTATCGTTATTACAAACGCACAAACCAAAGAAGAATTAAAAGCTCAAAAAGCTGAAAAACAAAAAATTGCAGATGCAGCTCAAGCAGAAGCTAATGCGTTACAAGCCAAGATAGATGCTTTACCAGGATGGCGAACTGGTATTTTTGGAACTATAGGAGGAAGCATTTCAGAATTTAGAAACTCATTTGCTCAAGGAATTCCTAATAATTCTGCAGGAACCATTGGGTTTACGGTAAATGCTTATGCGAATTTAATTCAAGAAAAATATTTCTGGCGAAACGCCCTTAATTTAAATTTAGCTTGGGTAAAGATAGATGATAGGGATGATCCAACAGATGATGATGGGTTTAGAGAATCTACAGATGTTTTTAATATCTCATCGCTTTATGGAAGAAATATTAGTAAAACTTGGGCATTATCTGGTTTAGCAGAATACAGAACTACTTTGTTAAGTAATTTTAACGATCCTGGCTATTTAGATTTAGGAGTTGGATTTACATGGACTCCTGCAAAAAATTTAGTAGTTGTAATACATCCTGGAAATTACAATTTTGTATTTAGTAATGGTGATAATGTTTTTAATTCGTCTTTAGGGGCAAAAATTGTTGCAGATTACACTCGTAAAATAGGAGCTATAAATTTTAAAACAAACCTATCTACCTTTATTAGTTACGAAGATAGTGATTTGTCTAATTGGACATGGAATAACTCGTTTGCCTATACACTTTGGAAAAAAATAGGTGTTGGTTTTGATTTTGGATTGAGAAGCAATAAACAAGAAGCTTTAAATTTTGCCTTAAGTCAAATAGATCCGTTAAACCCTCCAGCTGTAATCCCAAATTTTGATAATGTAGATAACGATTTACAAACGTATTGGACCTTAGGTTTAAGTTATTCGTTTTAAAAGATTTTTACTCTTGTGAGGGAGAAACAGCTATAATTTAAGTTACAGAAAAGACCTGTATCGTTTAAAATAATACCATACTCATAATCTTATTACTTTAGCAATCATATTAAACCATTACATATATCATGAAACAGATAGTATCTTTTTTAATCGTTTTCTTTTTAATAAGCAATTATATAACTGCTCAAAACTTTGATAATGTTACTATGAAATCTACAAAGATTACCGATAACATTTATATGTTGCAAGGTGCAGGTGGCAACATTGGATTACTTATTGGTGAAGATGGTGTTTTTATGATTGACGATCAGTACAGGGAGTTAAGTGACAAAATAAAAAATGCAGTAACAGAAATTACTTCTCAACCTATAAAATATGTATTTAATACACATTGGCATTTTGATCATGCAGGAAGCAATGAAGCTTTTGGCGAAAAAGCTCAAATTATAGCTCACAAAAATGTTAGAAAACGGCTTAAAGAAGATCATGTTATTACTCCGTTTGGATGGGATGTAAAAGCGTTAACAAAATCAGGGTGGCCAGTTATCACTTTTGATGAAGGGTTTAAAATGTATTTAAATAATGAAGAAATTAATATGATCCATGGCCCTGCTGCACACACAGATGGAGATGCTTTTGTATTCTTTAAAGAAGCAAATGTTATTCATACAGGAGATATTTTTGTTCGTTATGGGTTTCCGTTTATCGATGCATATTCAGGAGGCTCTATTGATGGCATGATTGATATTCTTGAGAAAATTATTGAACTTTCTAATAACGAAACCGTAATTATTCCTGGTCATGGAGCATTATCAAAACAAGCAGATGTAAAAGAGGTTCGTAATATGCTTATTGAAACTAAAAAACTTATTTTAGATGCTAAAAATGAAGGACGTTCTAAAGAAGAGCTAATAGATTCCAATATTCTTTCTGCTTATTCTGAGCGTTGGAGTGGTAATTTTATTGACACTGGCCTTTTTATACAATTAGTATACGAAGGGTTTGAAAATAACAAATACTAAGTGCTTTTAATTAATAAAATTATTCTTCTGTATAATCTGGGTATAAAAAATGATTATAAGGAAAACGTGTAATGTGTATCTCGCGTACCTCATCATACACACGCTTCTTGAAATCTTCAAGGTTTTGCTTATTAAGCGCAGAGATAAACAATGCATTATTACCTATTTTAGACATCCAAGTATTTTTCCATTCTTGTAGAGTATAATTGGCTTTTGTACGTTCATTAATTAAATCTGTATCGTCAAAAGGTTCTGGTTTATAAGTATCAATCTTATTAAATACCATTATCGTAGGTTTGTCTGCACTTTTAATTTCGCCTAAAATTTTATTTACTGACTCAATATGCTCTTCAAAATTAGGGTGAGAGATATCTACCACATGCAATAATAAATCGGCTTCTCTAACCTCATCTAATGTACTTTTAAATGATTCTACTAACTGTGTTGGAAGTTTACGTATAAACCCAACTGTATCGCTCATTAAAAAAGGAAGGTTTTGAATTACCACTTTACGTACCGTAGTATCTAATGTTGCAAACAGTTTGTTTTCTGCAAAAACCTGAGATTTACTAATAACGTTCATTAAAGTAGATTTACCCACATTAGTGTATCCTACTAATGCTACGCGAACCATTTTGCCACGGTTACCACGCTGCACAGCCATCTGTTTGTCAATAGTTTTAATTTTATCTTTTAGCAATGATATTTTATCACGTACAATACGCCTATCCGTTTCAATCTCTGTTTCTCCAGGCCCACGCATTCCTATCCCCCCTTTTTGACGTTCAAGGTGTGTCCACATTCCTTTTAATCTTGGTAACAAATACTGACATTGTGCTAGTTCTACTTGGGTTCGTGCATAACTTGTTTGGGCACGTTGTGCAAAAATATCGAGAATAAGATTAGTACGATCAAGTACTTTACAATCTAATATTTTACTAATATTTCGTTCTTGCGCTGGTGATAATTCATCATCAAAAATAGCAGTTCCTACTTCATTATCTTTAATAAATTGCTCGACATCAGCCATTTTACCTGTTCCAATAAAGGTTTTAGGGTTAGGTATATCCATTTTTTGAGTAAAGCGTTTTATAACTTCGCCTCCTGCTGTATAAGTTAAAAACTCTAACTCATCTAAATACTCTTTAGATTTTATTTCGTCTTGGTCTCTCGTAATAACACCTATAAGTACTGTTTTCTCTAAAGTGATGTCTACCTTTTCTATCATAGAATAATATAAGTTGCAAATGTACAAATTGAATAGTTTTGTTTTTAGTATTTTAGGCACTTAAATCCTTTATATGGCATCTAATTATCATACAATTGCGTTTTACAATATTGAAAACCTGTTTGATACTTTTAATGATAAATACACTCATGATGAGGATTTTTTATCTCATTCTGAAAAGCAATGGACTTCCAAACGCTATAAAAAGAAGCTTCGTAAAATAGGCTATGCTATTTCTAAAATAGGTTCTAAAAATTCAAAAACTTTACCAGCTATGGTTGGTCTTGCCGAAGTAGAAAACGAAATGGTTGTTGAAGATCTTATTAACTCTAAGTTTTTAAAAGATAAAAACTACGATCTGGTACATTACGATTCATCTGATGAGCGTGGCATTGATGTGGCATTAATTTATGATACAACTCGATTTGAGGTCACATATTCCGAAGCTTTTCCAGTCGAACTATTTGACGAGGAAGGGCAGCCAGATTATACACGTGATATTTTACTAGTAGAAGGTATTTTAAATAATGAAAAAATAAATGTTATTGTTAACCACTGGTCTTCTCGACGTGAAGGTGTGGAGTTAAGTGAACCAAAGCGTTTAATAGCATCTGCTAAAGTAGGTGAAATTATCACGCAGCTAAGAGAAAAAGATATTAATACTTCAATAATTATTATGGGTGATTTTAATGATAACCCTACAGATAAAAGCATTAAACAATTAGTAAATGCTCACGACTTGTATAATCCTATGGAGGGTTTATTATCTTATAACAAAGGAAGTTTAAACCACGATTTTAAATGGTATTTATTCGATCAAATTCTATTTTCTACAAACTTTTTCGAACACCAGCCTGGCACCCATAGCTTTTCTAATGCCAATGTATTTGATGCAGATTTTTTAAAGCAATTTAAAGGTAAATATAAAGGCAATCCCTTTAGAACTTATGTTTGGAAATTCTATAAAGGAGGCTATAGTGACCACTTCCCTGTATATATTAGACTGAAGAAAAACTGATATACTAAAAGCATCTTTATAATATCAGTTCTGTTTTTGTTAATGAAAATATAATTTTTTAGTTGTAGTAAGTTATTTGCATAGTTTTATGTTATGAAAAAGCTTACTTATCTATTTATTGTTTTCTTATTTGTTCAAAATAAAATCATTGCTCAAAATGGAATTTCTAAGCCTCAAAAAGCAATTATTAATTATTTTGAATTACCTCGAGAGCAAATTTATTTACACTTAAATAAAAGCACCTATGTTACTGGTGAAGAGTTATGGTTTAAAGGGTATTTTTTCGATTTTCTAAATCAAGTTCCTTCAACTGCCACAACTAATTTACATATTGGCTTGTATGATACTAATGGGAAGCAAATTCAAAAAAAACTTTTTTTAGGGTTTAATGGTAATACTAATGGTAGTTTCTCTATAGATTCTTTACTTCAAACTGGGGAATATTATGTAAAAGCAAGTACAAATTGGGGGCGTAATTTTAAAGAAGATCATTCTTATACACAGAAAATAAAAGTTTTTAATCCAAAAAATGGAAGAACTAGTTCACCAACAAAAAGAGAAAATGTTTCTATATATGATTTTCAGTTTCTTCCCGAAGGTGGTCACTTAATTGAAGGTGTAGAAAATTATGTTGGAGTAAAGCTTATTAACTCAAAGGGTAAGGGTATTAGTTTTAATAAAGCAACAATCTATGATGAAAATAAGGATGAAATAACTTCTTTTAAAAGCAATTCTTTTGGGTTAGGTAAATTTTCGATTTTTTTAAAGCCCAACATGCAATATAATGCAAAAATTGAATTATATGATGGAACTATTTTAACAGAAAAACTCCCTCATCCAAAACAAAATGGATTGGCTATTATAGTCATTAACACGCATAAAGATAAAGTGTTTTTAAAACTTAATACAAATGAAAATACATTCTCTAATATTAAAGGAAAACCTTATAAATTAATGTTTCATCAAGGCGATAAGAGCATTATTAGTGAAGTAGTATTTAAACAAAATCTTAGTGTTGAAATAGCAATAGGAAAAAGTGAATTATTTAAAGGGGTAAATATTATTACTTTATTTAATGAGAAAGATCAACCACTTATTGAACGTGTTATTTTTAATGACTATAATCTAAAAACAGATAAGATAATTATTAGTGAAGCGCAAAAATTAGGGGATTCTATTGAGTTTAATTTAAAATTAAACAGCTCTAAAAATTCAATATATAACTTAAGTATTTCTACACTTCCTCAAGGCACTATTTCGTATGCCCATGATAAAAATATTCTGTCTACATTTTCATTAAATCCCTATCTAAAAGGATATGTTGAAAATGCGGCATATTATTTTCAAAATATAACTAAAAAAAAGAAATACGAACTAGACCTGCTACTATTAACCCAAGGGTGGAGCCAGTACAATTGGAATAATGTATTTAATTTTTCTCCTGTTAAAACATATGATTTTGAAACAGGGCTATCTATTAATAGTTTAATTAATAATAACGTAAAAGAAAAAAAGAAAGCGCTTCAGCTCTATATACATCTAACAGAAAGTCAAGGCGCTACTCTTATAGATGTTAATAAAGATAATACCATTTTAATTAAAAACTTATATTTCAAAAAAGGAGAAGTATTAAAAACGTCATTAATCCGAGCCGATAAAAAAGTTTTACCTACAAGTAGTGTTTTTGAAATAAAGCCTAGATTGATTATTGATAGTATTGTTTTTAGTTCTAAAAACCCTAAGATTAATTTAAACCATACTACTAATCTTTTACCTACCTCAATTAAGCCCTTTTTTAGTAAAAATATTACAGAACTAGATGAAGTTTTAATAAAAGGGAAAAAGAAAAAAGATGACAATGAATCATCTCCATTTATTAGTGGTTCTCCCGATCGCTTTACAAAAATCACACAACGCGAAGTTTCTATATTTCCTCGTATTACAGATTTAATACGCTATAAAGGATATGATGTTATCGATAATTTAGGAAGAGTTGAAATAGTACAACGGTTTGGCTCAACATTATCGGGTTCGGGAAGATTAAGTCCTCTTCTTTTTGTAAACGGTATCGCTACAAACAACTTAGGTATTTTAGCATCTTTACGAACCAGTGATATTGAAGATATATATGTTAATCCTAGAGATATCTCTCAAGGCCCCAGAGGAGCAGGAGGTGTGATTAGAATCAATCTTCGTAAAACATTTTTACCTACATCTAATACAGATAATACTTCACAAAAAAATTATGCTGAAACAATTATAAATAATGGCTTTGAAGTAACCAAAAGATTTTATACTCCTAAATACAATACTTATTTAAATAATGCTTTTGATAATTATGGTGTTATACATTGGACTCCTGAAATTAGTGTCAAAAATGATGAAACAATCACATTTAGAACAGTAGACATTCCTAATAAAACATATGTTTTTCATATTGAAGGAATGTCTAATAAGGGTGAGTTAATTTCTCAAAGCATTAAAATACAGAGATAATACAAAGAAATTTATAAGTTTTTATACAGTTATTCTTTTTTCTCAAGTTTCATAATCAAAGGGAATTCGTAACCACTCTGGTAAAAGGTTCCAGTAATTTTATCTTCTTTTAAGGTGGCTACATATTTTATACCTGCTTGTGCTAATGTTATGGTTAAAGCTCCATCTTGATAAGTTGTTTTATCCATCGGAATATCTGTTGCACCTTGCGATGGACTATCCATAGTTGTTGTATAAACACCTTCTTTTTCAGAGATATGAAATAAGATAGGCAGTTCTGTACCTTGTACATTTAAAGTTCCTTTCCAAGAGCCTTTAATATCTTGTGCATTAATCTGGTAACTACTAATGCTAAACATTAGTAGTGTTATAATTTTAAACATTGTAATTTTCATAATTGTTTAATTTATGTTTATTCACTGAATTAGTAGCACAATTTAAAAATTGTCACACTTTTTTTAAAGTATTGGGTTTAAAATTTCTATAAAGCTGATAATAATCAGTATAAAGATCATATTGATTATGAACAATGTTATAAATCTCTTTAAGGTTTTTACTAAAAGCTATAACTAAGCCTTCTGATACAACAGTATATGATGCTACTGTGTGTTTGTGCATAGATCTTTTATAATCTCCTTGAGTTCCCACATTATTTGATTTTAGATTAATTACTCAGACTAAATTAAAAATATACGTAGCCTTACGTATATAATTGAATTATGTACATTTGGGTTATCTCATCAAAAGAAGAAATAATAAAACCCACTAAATTATGAAGTGCATTTTTATATTAAAAAGAACATTTATATCTATAGTAGTATCATTATTAGTTTTGGGTTGTACTAAAGATGATTTTGAAGAACAAGAACAATCTATAGAAATAACTTCTGTTGTTGAAATACTTTTACAAAGAGGGTTTAATCTTAAAGATATTATAGAAACTAAGGAGCATTATATTGTTGAAGGTGATATTATATTTTCAAAGAAAATTGAAGATTATGGTAACTTAACCATAAGAACTGATATTAATCAAAACTTAAATATTACAGAAAATAATTTTACAACATCAGTATATTTTAGGGATAATGAATTAGTTGATGTAGGTGGTACAACAAGAACTATATCTGTTTATTTACCAGATGACCCTCTTTTTTTATTTTCTACTAGCGAGGACGGAGGTGGTGGAGGTCCTTCTGAGGAAATAAGTGGCGATGGTAATGGTAATTGTTTAGGGGAAGATTGTCCAGGAATTCAAATAAATATTTGGAGGGAACCACTACAAATGGCTATGAACGATTGGAATGTAGAAAATTCTTGTTTTACATTTGTATTAGCTTTAACTGAACAAGAATCAGATATTACTATTGTAGCAGTACCAGGATCAGGCACTAATTTTGGTCTTACAAGTTTTCCAATGAATGGTAATCCTTTTCCTCAAATAAATATTCTCGCGGGTAATCCAAGTTTAAATAACAGCTTCAATGCACGTCGTAATTTATTAGCACATGAATTAGGTCATACTATAGGTTTTCGACATACTGGTGGTGGTGATGGAGGCATTGAACTTGAAGGAGCTCCAACTAGCACTGATGGTGGTTCTGTTATGACTGTACAAGCTAATGTATTTGCTATTGCAAGTCAAGGAGTTTCAGCTAGCGATAGGGACGCAATAGTAGCACTTTGTGCTGTTAATAATAATGGGGCAGAAAATAGTATAAATGGTCCTTCAGAAATATGTCGTCAAATTGACAGGCCTTTATTAGAATTAACAACTTACAGTCTGACATATAACAGTTTAGATACAGAATGGATGGTTAGTTCACCAAATGATATTCTTGAAATTGTAAGTCAGAATGAAACTAGTGTTACCGTAAGACCTACGCCAACTGGACAACCATTTGGTAACCTTACGTCGTTATTTGGACCAACAGTTGAAGCTACTATTAAAGCTATTAATTCATCTGGAGGTGTTATTGCTGAAAAAACAATTACAATAGTAGGAGATCCTTTAAATAATTCAAACCAAACAATTAATGGTCCAATTTCATTAAATATAGGAGAAACGAGTACTTTTAATGTTATTCCTTTAGGTTTTGATCATTTCAATTTAACAAGTGTTAGTTGGTCTATTTTTCATGGATTTGATACGCTTTTTGCAATTCCATCAGACGATTTTCAAATACAATCAAATGGATTTACTGCACAAGTAACTCCACTTCCAACGGCAACAGGCGGTAATGGATTTGGTAATGATTATGTAATAGCCTTTAAACTTAGAAATGATTGTGGAGGCATAATAACTTTATTTAAATCTATTACAATAGCCCCCTAATAAATAATTGTTTCTAAATTTCTTATAAGAAAAATATTATTATAGTCAAAGCGTTAGTAATTAAATAAAAGCACCTGTTTATTCATTACCGAGTAGAACTTAGTAAAGCTAAAGAGCTAAAAAGAACATTATGTGGGTGGGAGGATTAATAGTTTATAAAGATAAATCCATACTATAAAAATTAAAGTTAATATTAGCTAATTGTATAATTCAATTAATATAACTTTAATTGCTTACATAATGCATGAATATTTTTTAATTTATTTCTATCCGCCGTTACATATTTTTGAAAAATTTCTTTCAATTTATTATACTCTACGTCTGTTTCTCTATTATAAAAATTAATTTTCACTAATGGAATTTTTGATTTTAAATCTGAAATTGCTGTCATATATGAGCTACTTCTCTTATTTTCAATCAAAGCGAAAACATGCCCTCCATTTATATCTTCAAGGTAATTATCTGATAAATAATAATAAAAAATATTATCTCCATTATGCAAAATATATTCTTCAGGGTCAACATAAGGCTGATAAACATGTGAATTTTTCATATCCAATTCCAAACGTTTCAAATGCTTCTTAACTTTATTTGAATAATCTCCTTCTGGATTATTAATTAATTCCTTATTATCAATAATAAAATATCTTTTGATCTTTACTCCTCTTTTAATTGCATCATGATTGGCATTTAAAAAACTCTTTCTTTCTTCTGGTTCAAGAAGTTCAAAATCTTCCATTAACTCTTCATCTTTTTGATCTTTTTCCCAGAAGTCTATTGAGGAAATCGAATAATAGCAGTCTCCCTTTTTTAAATTTGAAAGAATTTGTCTAAAAATATATACAAAAAAAGAATCTTGCTCTAATGCAAACTGAATCCATTCTCCTTTTTTTATATTTAAAAATTTATTTCTCTCAGTAACGAAACGCCCTTTAATCATCCTTATTTTTAATAATTCATCAGAATTTATCTTTCTAACTGTTTGAATTATACCATTTCCTAATGAATAAATAGAGTTTTTCTCATTATTAATAGATCTATTTAATCTAGCTTGTGAAGAATGGTATCTTGAAATAAAGATTGAAGCTAAAAAAGCTAAGGCAATAAAAATGAGTGCTATTATTAAAAAATGTTCTTCAAATACTTGAAGAGCTGCTAATACTATACCAGCTACAGCAACCATAAATAAAAATATTTCTATGGTCCTTTTCCAATTTGTATTTCCAAATAAGCCTTTCATTATAATGAATTAATTAGTTGATAATAAAAAATAACCGTTAAAAATAAACGGACACTAAACATATGAATTAAGCTATATTTTATGTAAGGGGATTATAAATGTATAAAAAAGATTAATAAGTTAATCAGATTCTTTAATTTTCAGCTTTGCATTATCATTACTAACTTGTTTCTGTACAATCTTTCTGTAATGATCTTGTATTGTTTGTAATTTACTATGTTTTAATAATTCACTTTATTACTCCATCGATACATTATTATATAATATAGTTAAACATCTTTTTTAAAAAAATACTTAACTCCATTAGCTTCAACTAAAAAGAAAGTGTTGAATTTAAAGTTTCTATAAAGCTGATAATAACCAGTGTAAAGACCATATTGATTATGAACAATATTATAAATCTCTTTAAGGTTTTTACTAAAAGCTATAACAAACCTTCAGATACAACAGTATATGATGCTACTGCGTGTTTGTGCATAAATCTTTTGCCTCCTTCATTAGATTTCTGTTTATGCCATTCCTCATCTCCTTGAGTTCCCACGTTATTTGATTTTAGATTATTATATAAAAAACAGCAACCTTATAAAAAGATTGCTGTTTTTTTAATATTAAACTAATCATTATTTTTTTGTAAACAATAATCTATTTCCTGAATCAGGATCACCAATAAAATCCCAAATAATTAACTCTCCTTCTTTTATGTACAAATAAAAAACACTCGTTAATCCATAATTCTTTTTAGAATTGATATATAGATTCCATTCTTTATTTTTATAGTTATTTAATTTCCATTTCCCCTCAACTTCAAATAATTTATTTTTATTTTCTTTGTTTAAATCATTGAAATCAGGTACATTCTTAACTATAAATGTTCCATTTTCATTTAGTGTAAGTTCAACTTTCTTATTACCTATATCATAGCTTTCTTTTATAAATTCATAACTAAAACTATCCACTTCCCAAGTTCCAGCCAAATCTTCAATTTTTGGTTTATCGTATATCTTTTTTAATTTAGATGATACAGAACCATTTGGGGATATAGGAAAATTACAAGATATTATAAATAGTAAAAGTGCAATAGTTAATAATATTAGTTTAATTTTTTTCATATTCTCATTTATTTAGTAATCTTCGGTCCAAGACCAATTTTGAATAAAATTGCCCCCTAAATGAATTCCTGTTCCCCTTAATTTATTATCAAATATACCATCATGTTGACCATTATTATCATTATCTATCCTAAATCTTGTAGCTGATTCCCATCCTGATGTATTTCTAACTGTAAAAGTTAATCTAACCCCAGTGCTAGTTTGAGCAACTGAAACATTAGTTAAATAAGAGCCAAGAAAAGATGTTTCAAGATTTGCTCCAGCAATTCCATCAAAAAATTGATCTACCCCATAAGCCCAAGGGTGATCATTAACTCCAGAAAAATCCCCGTTTTGAACTTGATCAAGTGCAATATCTCTTGCTTGACTAACCTCTTCTTGTATTTTAAGAGTAGTTGTGGTAACTGAAGAATCATAAATTGAATTGGATTAGGTCCTTTTTCGAAAAGCCACATATTAAATAAATCTATCCAAGTAGCAGTATTAGGATTTGTGTCAATTAAATCATCAATAATATCTCTGAGTTCATCTACAATAGTATTAATATAAATAATTGCTAGTGGATGCTCTGATGCTAAATCACTTAGTTTAGAGTAAATTAAATGAGCAATTTCTGCTGAAGTAGTAACACCATTTAATATAGCTTCTCTAAGTCTCTCTCTCCAATTTCTTTCTGACAAGAAATCTATAAGAGCTATTGCAGCGTCTGTCGCTTCTATAGTAAGAGGTACGAATCATTAGATAGTTTTTTGTTATTATTCAAATTTAGATTTGCATTTTCTTTTTTTATAAGTTAAATGAGTAAATTTAATATTTTGGTTAGTTAACTATAACGTTGAGTTAGTCTAAATTAATAAACTCATCAAAACGTTAGTAGTTACTCATCAAAAAAACAGTAATCAATTAAAGCTACTGTTTAATTTAGATTGTTAATCGTATACTTACCACAATTAATTGTTTAGTGCAACACAAAACCATAATAAGTTATAGCAATCGTGGTGTGAAATTTATTCTTCAGGAATATTTTTAAGGTATTCTCTTATATATTTTCGATACTCACCTTCAGTAGACATATTAAGTTTTAAGCCTTCTGTCATATTATTTCTATACTCATCGAAAATGACTTTCCTTTTTTCTAATAATCCCGTATGCTTTTTGGATTTTTTTTCGATATTTTCTAATGTGTCAACAGGCATTTTTTCATATAACTTAAATTCATTATTATTATGCTTTAGTTTTATTAAAAATTTGGGAGCATGACCAGCTAGATGCTTAAGTGTACTAATTTTTAAATCACTTATTATTTTGATTAAATCTTTATCCTTAACATATAATTCTAAAAGAGCTTCTCCAGAAAGTACTTCTTGATAAACTTGATTATATAAATGAATTTTCACTTTTATTTCGCTGTTATTGTAATCATCTATTAATAAAGGTGATGATTCAGTCAACATACCAATCCATTTTTTATTTTTTTTATGAAAATCAATTAGGGCCAATCTTTTATCATTCTTATGACTTATTTGTAAATTAGTTAGCAAATCAAGTTTAGCTTTTAGATTTGCATTTTTTTCTAAAAATTGTTGCTTAACAGATTCGACTTTAGATGTCAATCCTTCTATGTCTTCACTTGTTGCAATATTTTTCCCTTTTTCTGTTATATAAGATTTCAAAAAACGCTATATAAAACAATAATATTATCAGAACTACATCTATAATAACTTCCATTTTCATTTCTTTTCAAATTACATACAACAGAATACTCATTAACAGGTAACTACTGTTAAACCAACAATTAAAAATTATGTAAGGGATAAGAAGTCCCAGAGGCACAATTAGGACTATAAGTAAAAGTAAGGAAAATAATTGGAATGGAATTACTTAAGAAATAGTATTACATCACTTCAATAACCTTATCAGTTAATTTGTTAATTAAACCTTCATCTTCAACAGCTTTATTAATTAAATCATAATACTTTTCTTCAAGTTCTATAGTATCAAAATTTAACTCATCATCTTTATATGTCCATTGCCCATCATGTTTACTTAAGAATTCAAGAACTTCTACTAAGTTTTTACCATAAGATATATGAGAATTAATAAAAGGAATAACAACAGGTTTTTGTATTGAGTCTTGTTTGTTGATTCCTTTCATAACACCTATTAGGGTTTGATTGTTGGATGGTATATCTTTAAGAAGCTCTTTGACAATATCTACTCTATTTATAAAATGATCCTTATACGATTCAGAGTTTTTATGATAGTGTTTTAATACACTTATTTGATAATCAAATTCATTGGGAGAGTTTAATATAGAAAAGTCAAGAATTCTCGGACTTAATATGGAATCATAAGATTTTTGCCAATCAATCATTACTTTTTGATTTAATAGTGAGAATTCTTGAAGTTTTATATAAACTTCTTGCTCATTACCATTGGTATTTTTGATTACATTAGAAATATTTTCATTTACACTAGCAGAATGCTCTTCAAATGCTTCTACTGCATCTTCTTCATTCTTTATTTTTTCTCTATAATCAGACACAGAATTTGTTATTTCTGTAATACTATCACTTACTTCTTTATTGGCTTTTCCAGCTTCACTAATCATCCCAAAAACAGCGATAGTTAATACAATATTAAAAGTATAAGTGCCAGAATATTTTCTTTTGCCACGAATAAACCAAACTATTAATCCAAATATTAGTGGTATTAATAAAGTTCCTATAGCTGATCCCATAACATATCCTAAACTATATGCATTAAAACCATCTCCTCTTAAATAAAAAATAGAGAATAGCAACATTATTATAATTGAATAAATCCAATTTACTTTTGAAAGTTTAAAAGGGTGGCTTAGTTTTTCCATTTGTGTTGATTAGTTTACTAATTTAATTAAAAATAGATACGCTAGTGTTTTTGTAATTTATTTAGTTTATAGGATAAGTGTATATTTAACTAAATGAAGCCAACAAAAGCTGCTAAAGAAGAAGCATTAAAACATCCAAATGGATATGTTTATGCAATTGATGAATCTTTTAGAGGATTAGAAGAAGTGCCTCCTCAGGCTATACAAGGAGCTTGGAAAGTAAATGAAAAAGGTATTATTATTGGAGATTTTATTCCTAACCCAAATTATAAAGATTTAAAAAAATTATAAGCTTGTAAAAGTGTTTAAATTATTTATTGTTAGTAAAATCCTTTTTAAAAAAATACTTAACTCCATTAACTTCAACTAAAAAGAAAGTACTAGATTTAAAGTTTCTATAAAGCTGATAATAATCAGTGTAAAGACCATATTGATTATGAACAATATTATAAATCTCTTTGAGGTTTTTGCTAAAAGCTATAACTAAAACCTTCATATACAACAGTATATGATACTAATGTATGTTTGTGCATAGGTCTTTTATAACCTCCTTGAGCTCCCAAATTATTTGGTTTTAAATTAATAAAAAAAATTAAGGGATAGACAAAAACAACCGATGATATAATATCCATTCCCCATCTACTTTTCGAAAGATACTGAGTTCTTGTCCACTTGAAACTATTTTTGAATAACTTTCAGTTCTCAGTATTACCCAATCTTTTGAACAGTTAAAAAATGGTTTAGATATCTTTAAAATAGTATTAGCATTTAAATAATTCGACTTTTTTTCATTTAAAAAAGCAGTTTCATTTTCTATCTTTTTGAATCTATTGTCCAACTTTGAAAAATCAATTTGCTCTTGCTCTCCAGTTAATTCACCATCTGCAATAGCAAAAAGATGCTTAAAATTGATGTTTTTAAGAAAAATAGCTTTATTAGGAAAATCTTTATCTATTGATTTTATAGGATTCCACAAATCATCAAACACTTTTTCGTGTAATATATCTTCATAACCTTTGGGTAAAATAGGCATAAATTTATGATGTACCCCTAATTTTTCAATACTTCCACTTTTAAGTAGTACATCATTTATAAATTGATAAGTGTCTTGAGTATTTGATACATTACAACAAAAAATTAAAAATAAAGTGAGTATATTCTTCATGATTTAATACAATTAATTGTATAAGGAATAGTAATCTCATCAATTATTAGTTAGATTTAACAAAAGTATATTCTCTAAAATTATCATCAGGATACTTTTTTCTATATTTTTTTAAATATAATGGATAGTATTTAGTTAATATTTCTTTACAATTAATAACAGGATTATAATTCAAGTTAATATCTTCCGTAACATATAGCTCTAATAAATCATAAGGATTAGTTTCACTCTCTAAAATAACTTTAAAACAATTATAACCACTTATATTCTTTTTAATATTTCTAAATTCAGTAATAATATTATAATTACAAGCATCCATTTTATACAATTTACTCGTTCTAGTTGTAAACCACAATGGTATAAATTCAGATACAGATAAATCTTCTCTGTTAATCTTTTTTATTTCTGTTGTTGCTGGACCATAAAGAGTATCATTTTCAAAAACATTGTTAACAATATTATATTGAATATAGTGTTGTGGAGTTATTGTAAAATGTATAAATCTTTTAAAATCAAAAGAAACTTCATGAGGTAACGGTGGTGGTGCATCAATATTTAATTTCTCTCCTTCCCACTGACCTCTTGGAAGTTTACTATTTAAATTGTTAATCTCATCTGTATAATTTTTAGATACAAGTTGTCTTTCTTTAATAACAAAATTTATCATTGTATCAGTAAAGCTTTTTTCTTGACTAAAGCCTTTGATTATTATCAATAATGTAAAGATCAATATTATTTTCTTCATTTATTTTTTATTAAAATGAGCCAGTATTATAAAAAATACTGGCTCATTATTTTTTATAATTTTACAATCTCAGTTTTAAAATCTTCATAAATAGAAAATCCTATTGCTAATATTTCTTTTAGCTCCTTATAATTTTCAAATTGAGGTTTCAGAGCTTTACGATTATCTGGCAAGAACATTCTACGATAAGTAGAACTCCAAGGGCCTCCCAGTATCCATTTATCTTCACCCTTATTCAGTCCCCAAATAAACTCAACAAGCCCAAATTTTAAACTAATATTAAATGAAAATGAAAATGTATCAATTTGCTCTTTATAACCAAAGAAATTTTCTCGTTTATTATATTTAAAAGAATATCCAAAATCTTCTAATACTTTAAATACTTCATCATTAGAATATCTTTCAAAACTTTCTCCTTTACGATATTTCTCTGCAAATATTTCATATCTCGATGTAAAATCAATTTTTTCAAGAGCCTGTTTATTTTTAGGATGTAAATGCATATTTATTCTGGTCTAAATCGTATAATTATATCATAGTTATCTCTAGCAAAGTCGATATAGCGTTGTATATCAAAAAAGTTTTGATTTGATGCTGGGATTTCTAAAATTTGTTGTCCAATCAAAAATTGCCCTCTTAATTCGCTATATTTTAAAGATCGTATTTCTGTACCTGCAGGATATTTTTGGTGCATTTCTCTAAGATAATTCTCAAATGTTTCAAATCTTATATTTTCCAAATCTGTGGCTTTTCTAGAAATAATCTCCCCTGCTACATCATCATAACTATCCAATCGTTTACCATTAGCTAAATGAATTTCATGATAATCATACCATTCCAAGTTAACTGCTTTTTTATTGAAATCATTACCTCGTTTAAAAAAAGCTTTAACCTCTTCCCAGGTAAGTCGTCGACCCTTTTTAATGGAAAGATCTTCAACTTTCTCTGACACTTCTATAATATCAGTATCTATAAAATTCCCACTTCTTATTAAATCGTCAATTAATGCTCGATTAGCAGTGCCATTTACTACAAAATTATAAAACTTTTGATATACTTCTTCTGTAATAGCGCGAACAGTCCTAATAACTGTTCTTGTACCATCTCCAATCTTTACAAGCACTTTCCATACTTGAGTATTCTCTGCAATTCTACTTATTGGTCTTAATAACCCAGTTCCAGGTACAATTTCAAGAAGTAAAAATCCAGCTGATCTAACTCTACTCTGTTCTACGCCATCAAAATCTTTTCCGTCTATTAATATGACTATATCTTCAATAGGTGTAGCATATCGACCTGCTATTTTTACTCCTCTCCAAAAACCATTGAATAAAAACGATAAATCTGTATCAGCATATGTAGGTTCTGGCAATCTATATTCATACCATCTTTGTGTATTATAACTATATATATAATTAAACCCATCTGTTGATACTTCAGAAGAAGCTATGGTATTTAACTGTCTCTTATTCACTACTCTTTCAGTAGAAGATTGATAATATACCAGTCCATTTTCTAGAAGGTACATTCGTTCTCCTAACCTTGGAACGAATGAATGTGTATATGCTAATGATGGTCTGTTAGGAATTGCTCCAGGGTCTAGAATCCAGCCTCCATCTTGAGCTCTTTCTGCATCAATACGCATTCTAGCTTCGGTTTTAGCTTCTAGATTTGGAGTTGAAAGACCAGTCGCATCTTCACTTTCAAGAAACTGATAAATGCTAGATGCTTCTTGAGGATTTAATTCTAAATAATTTAATGCCTCTGAATCATCTGAATCATTTATATCTAAGCCTAAAATAAGAGCCACATTAATTGCATAATTTAAAGGAGTAAGCCTGGTAATTACTGGATCTCCATCTCCGCCGCCTGAAGGTCCTCCACCTCCAAAACCTACATCGCCATTATCATTATCGTATGGATCAGGATCACTACCTCCACTAATACCTCCACCTCCTGTGCTTCCATCTCCTCCTGATGGATCAGATCCATCATCCAAAACTGTAATTGCTTCTCCTTCTTCATTTGGACAAGGAACTTCTTCATCTCCTCTAGTTGTTATAACCCAACCTGTTAATGGACTTACTTCTGTAGTTACTTCATAGCAATAACCAGAGACAGGGTCTCTCTCTATAACTGATGATGCTAAAAGAGAATTTATATTAAAATCTTCAATTGATGTAAAACTTGGCTTTATATTTAAATCATTAAGTTCTTGATTTGATAGTGCTTCTTTTTGCTCTTCAGTTAAGTCATAACTTACAACATAAGCATCATATTCTCCTTCTTTATTTAAAGATAAAACTAGGTTCTCTATTAATGTTGTAGGTTCACTACTAAGTATCGAAAATGTATAAGAGTGATATTCTCCTTGAGTGATATATGATACTTCATTTTTAAAGATCGTATAACTCTTCTCATTAAAGTTAAAGCCTATGTTTGCTACACTAACAGTATTATTAGCTGATTGAGTTTGAGAAGTTCTATTGTTTGAAGTAATATATGGAATAACATTCTCTAGTTCTTCTAAAATTATAGAATTAGAGTTTATCTGATTTTCATTAAGTATCTCTACTTTAATATTACTAATTCCTGAGTTTTGCTCAGTTATAGATTCTTCTGGTATAAATAGTTCTGAGTCATCGTTTACACAACTCGTAAAAAAAGTTAATAGAACTAATAAATAGGTTAATGGTTTAAATACGTGTTTCATTTACATTTTTGTTTTTAAATTATGGATTAATATTAAATACTAAAAAATGCTATTAAAACAGCTAATTAGGGAACTGCTACTTTTAAATTAGGGAGTTGTATTTTTTAATGAGTAAACATTATTCTTGCTAAAGGAATAATCCTCATTATAAATACTGTATAAACTTATAGGATATATCTTAACTTTCAAACTCTAAAACCATAATATTATTTTATGAGAATTTTGCTTTTATTATAACTTGCTGAATATAAACATATTCATTTTTTATTCTTTTTAAACTTTAACATTTATATCAGTAAGGTTTTTATTTTTTATAATTCTCAAAGCTTAATTTTTAAATTATGCATCTCGTCACTAATTCTCTTCTGTACTATCTTTCCATAGCTTTCTTGTGTAACTTTCATACTTGAATGTCCTAACATCTCACTTACGATTTCCATAGGCACATCATTATATAATAATACTGTACTAGCAAATGTTTTTCTAGCTATATGTGTTGTTAAATTCTTTTCTATTCCAACAATAGCAGCTATCTCTTTTAAATATGAGTTATACTTCTGGTTACTTATTCTAGGAAATACTAACTCATCTTCATTATTGTAAGTATCTATTATGTTCAATGCTTTAGGAAGTAACGGTATAGATAACTCTTTAGATGTTTTCTCTCGTTTCATTTTAATCCATAAGTTGCCATCAAATCCTTTTATAATATTACTACGTTTTAAATCCATTAACTCTCTATAGGGAAGTCCTGTATAGCAACTAAACACAAATAAATCCTTTATAAATTGTAATCTTGATTGTTTAAACTCATAACCCTCTAGTGTTTCTAATTCTTCTGGAGTTAAAAACACAATTTCCTTATTAACTCGTTTAGCTTTATGAAGTATAAATGGATTCTTTTCTAAATAGTTTTCTGCTACTGCTACTTTAATTACTTTTTTAAAACGTTGTAGCTTTTTATTAATAGTAATCTGCTTTAGTTTCTGGTTTACTTTATAAAAGTATTCTAGTTCTGTTAAGAAGTTAGCTTCTAGATTTTTTAGAGCATAATCATTGGTTTTATATTTCCATTTAATAAATGATTTCACATCATTTTTTATATAGTAAAACTTATTCCAAGTGACTTGCTTTATATCAATACCTATAAGTGTTTTAAGCTTGTTTAAGTAGCGTTCGAAGAACTCAACAACATTGTATTGTTTTTGTGTTTTCTCTCCTTTATATAAGCTATAAACATCTTCTACATTAAAGCTCTCTTCTTTAATTTGGAGCATTAAAAAAGCCTTATTAATTTTAGTTTTAATAAGGCTTAGTTGTGTTTCTATAAGTTCTGCATCTGGTTCATCTGGTTTTATAGTTTGTTGTTTACTTAGCCAATTATTAGGGTTGATGAATAATCCTGTAGCAAAATGACGTCTTTCTTTATTATAAGTTAATCTACATCTTATAGGGCATTTCCCTTTTTTATTAAGCTTAGTCTTGCTTACAATAAATAGTATATTTAGTTTCATAATTTTTGATTTTTTAGATTTTGTTTTGAGGTACTTTTAATTTTCTGTAGGGTACTTATTAGGAACCTTTTCCATCAAAAAAAGTTGGCAAGTTGGCTTTTAATACAAAATGCAATTAGTGCATATAATGCAGGTATATATAGGAAAGTATATCACAACAAAAAAGTCTAACATTTCTGCTAGACTTTGTTTGCTCCTCCTCTTGGGCTCGAACCAAGGACCCTCTGATTAACAGTCAGATGCTCTAACCAACTGAGCTAAGGAGGACTGTTTTTTCGCGATTGCGAGCGCAAATATATATTATTTTATAGTTACTACAAACAAATAATTTAAAAATATTATTTAAATATTGCTTTAAATATATCATTGCCATTAGCAAGTAATACCAGTGCTATTAAGATAAAGAATCCTGCCATTTGTGCATACTCCATAAATTTATCTCCTGGTTTACGTCCAGATATCATTTCATATAGTAAAAACATAACATGTCCACCATCTAAAGCTGGAATTGGCAGTAAATTAAGAATCCCTAACATAATAGATAAAAAAGCTGTAAGGTTCCAAAAATCTGGCCAAGACCAACTATCTGGAAAAATATCAAAAATTGCTTTAAACCCACCAACACCTTTATAAGCACCAGTACTTGGTGTAAATATTTTTCCTAATTGAGAAAAATATGATGCTACTTGATTTTTAAATTTTGTAATCCCTACACCAAAACTTTCTATAAAACCATATTCTTTTCGAGTAATCTTATAATACCCTAATTCATCAAATCGAGATGGGCTAGACGCTGGAAATATTCCCATTTTACCATCTTGGTTTATTTTTAATTCGCGTGTTATTGTTTCTGATCCTCTTAAAAAATTTGCTGATACTGTTTGATTTTTATAGCCCTGTAGACGAGAACCAACTTGGTCAAAATATTTTAATTCTTGGTCATTTACAGATAATAAAATATCGCCTTGTTTTAAATCTACTCCTTTATTTAATGAAGAATCTGGTATGTTTGAAACCATAAAAGGGATTCTTAATTTAAACAAGCCTGTATCTCTATCTGAAGATGATAATTGACCCAGAAAATCTTCTGGAAGTTTAATTTCTTGTTGAGAACCGTTTCTTTCAATTGTATAAACCTCAGCTTCAATTAAATATTTTCTAACATCAGAATCATTGTTAATTGGCTGTCCGTTAATAGCTAATATTTTATCGCCTGTTTTGAATCCTAAATCTTTTAATAATTGATTTTCAACCCAATAACCATCTTTTAAACTATCACTCTTAATATCTGCATCTCCATAAGCAAACGATAAAAACACATAAATAAAATAGGCCAAAATAAAATTTACTGTAACTCCACCAAGCATTATAATTAAACGTTGCCATGCTGGCTTTGTACGAAATTCCCAGGGTTGTGGCGGCTGCGCCATTTGCTCTTTATCCATACTCTCATCTATCATTCCTGAAATCTTTACATAACCTCCCAAAGGTAACCACCCAATACCATAAACAGTATCTCCAATTTTCTTTTTAAATAATGAGTATTTTACATCAAAAAAAAGGTAAAACTTTTCTACTCTGGTTTTAAATAATTTTGCTGGAATAAAATGCCCTAATTCATGTAAGACAATTAACAATGAAAGGCTCAATAAAAATTGAGAAATCTTAATAACAAACTCCATATATCGTGGATCAAATTTTTATAATCGCACAAAAGTAAAACTTTAATGCTACATTAGAAAACTTAATAAATTCTCTTTCTGCTTTTAACAACGATTTATGAGCTTAAAAAATTTTACAACATTACATTTCGTTGTATTTTTGCAAAATAACATCACTTTAAATGCTATCGTTTTTTAAAAAATATCGATTTTTTGGTTTAGGTCTTCTTATATTTTCAGCAATTATAATTTCTATTTTTTATTCGCTTTTAAAACCTAAAAGCATACTTCCTATTTACCAGCCCAATGATGTAAATGTAAAGTTAGTAGACAGCAACATTCAGCATCAAAAAAAATATCATAAAATCGCCGATTTTAGCTTGATCAATCAAGATGGAAAAATCATTACACAAGACGATTATAAAGATAAAATATATATAGCAGATTTCTTTTTTACTACCTGCCCTTCTATATGTATTGCCATGACCGATCATATGTATCAGATTCAAGAAAAATTAAAAGAAGATGACGATATTAAATTATTGTCACATTCTGTGACTCCCGAAATTGATACTATAGCACAATTAAAACGTTATGCAGAAGAAAAAGGTGTAAATGCTTCTAAATGGAATTTAGTTACTGGAGATAAAAAACAAATTTATGAGCTCGCACGAAAATCGTATCTTGCCGTTGAAGATGATATTTATGGAGGTGAGTTTGACATGATTCATACCGAAAACTTTATGCTCATAGATAAAAAGCGTCAAATACGAGGATTTTATGACGGCACACAACAAAAAGAGATCGATCGTTTGCTAAACGATATAAAAGTGTTAAAAGCCTCTTATAAAAACTAATCTTTTCATTACTTTTGCTTCTTTAAAATTATTCTAAATAAGAATGGGGTTTACTATAGCCGATTTAAAAAAGGGAGAACGCGCAATAATTAAAGATATTTCTTCAGATCATATTCCTCTAAAACTTCTTGAGATGGGGTGTTTACCAGGTAATGAAGTAGAGCTTGTTCAGGTTGCTCCATTTTCAGATCCTATGTATCTTAACGTAAACGGAAGTCATTTAGCCATCCGAAAAGAAACAGCTGCATTAATACAAATAGAAGCAATACATGAGTAAACAAATTAATGTTGCTTTAATTGGAAATCCAAATACAGGTAAAACTTCTGTGTTTAATGCACTTACAGGTTTAAATCAAAAAGTTGGGAATTATCCAGGCATTACAGTCGAAAAAAAAGAAGGTGTTTGTAAATTGCCTAAGGGTGTTAAAGCTCATATTTTAGATTTACCAGGGACCTATAGTTTAAACGCTTCGTCTTTAGATGAGAATGTTGTTATTGAGCTTCTTTTAAACAAAAACGATAAAGATTTTCCTGAAGTTGCAGTAATCGTAAGTGATGTTGAAAATTTAAAACGAAACCTACTTCTTTTTACACAAATTAAAGATCTAGAAATTCCTACAATTCTGGCAATTAATATGTCGGATGTTATGAAACAAAAGGGAATTTCATTAAATATTCCGCTTTTAGAAGCAAAATTAAATACCAAAATT
Organism: Flavobacteriaceae bacterium; assembly: GCA_003443635.1. Classification (NCBI taxonomy): domain Bacteria; kingdom Pseudomonadati; phylum Bacteroidota; class Flavobacteriia; order Flavobacteriales; family Flavobacteriaceae; species Flavobacteriaceae bacterium. The sequence continues at coordinate 204,207 of CP031964.1, forward strand.
GCACTAATTAGTACGCGCAAAAATAATGGTATTCAAGATTTAAAAGATCTGATTTCTAATTATAGAGAACTTTCTACAGAACCGTGTTTAGACACTTCGATCATAGATACTAATTATTTTGATCGATTAAAAAAAGCCTTTCCTAATCAGCAGTTATATAAGCTTTGGTTGGTAATTACTCAAGATGTGAACTTTGGAAAAATGACACGTCAGGAATTGGATGTCTCTCAATTTAGAACAAAATCTGATACAGAACTCAAGCGTCTTCAACAAAAAGAAACCATAAAGCGTTATCAATTTATTAATAACGTTTTAAAAGATGGGCAAACTATTGACGCATCAAAAGCAACAGGGTTAAGAGCTAAGTTCGATCGTATTCTTACTCATAAAGTTTGGGGTTATCTTATCTTTTTTGTCATTTTATTGACCATTTTCCAAGCCATTTACGATTGGGCAAGTGTTCCTATGGATTTTATTGATGCTCAATTTGCAGTCTTATCAGATTGGGTTAAACACACCCTTCCAGAAGGTGTATTTACTAATCTTATTGCCGAAGGTATTATCGCTGGAATTGGTGGTGTTGTTATTTTTATACCTCAGATTGCATTTTTATTTCTCTTTATTGCTGTTTTAGAAGAGAGCGGTTATATGAGTCGTGTTGTATTTTTAATGGATCGCGTAATGCGTCGCTTTGGTCTTAGTGGAAAAAGTGTGGTTCCTCTTATTTCTGGTACTGCTTGTGCGATTCCTGCTGTTATGGCAACTCGTAATATTGAAAGCTGGAAAGAGCGTCTAATTACTATTTTAGTAACTCCATTTACCACATGCTCGGCAAGGTTACCTGTTTATTTAATTATTATTGCCCTTGTTATTCCAGAAGGTAGATTTTTAGGACTAAGCTATCAAGCATTAACTTTGATGCTCTTATATTTAATAGGATTTGGAATGGCTGTGTTTTCGGCTTATATTTTAAATAGAATTCTAAAAATAAAAAGTAGATCCTTTTTTGTGATCGAAATGCCAAGTTATAAATTACCGCTCTTAAAAAATGTAAGTTTAGCTGTGCTTGAAAAAACAAAAACCTTTGTTTTTGAAGCTGGACGTATTATTTTAACTATTTCTATTATTATATGGGGATTAGCGTCTTATGGTCCGACCGAATCATTTACTAATGCTGAAGCTATAGTTATTGCTGAACATCCTGAGTTAAATGGTATGGCTTTAGAAGATGAAATCGCATCGCATAAACTTGAGCACTCTTTTATAGGTATTATAGGGAAAACTATTGAGCCTGCTATAAGGCCATTAGGTTACGATTGGAAAATAGGAATAGGGATTGCCACTTCTTTTGCTGCTCGCGAGGTATTTGTAGGCACATTGGCAACCATTTATAGTGTGGGTAGTGCAGATGAAGATGAAGATACTATAAAAAACAGAATGGCTTCTGAAGTATATAGTGATGGTGCAAAGGTATTTACCTTTGCTTCAGGGATATCTCTCTTATTATTTTATGCCTTTGCAATGCAATGCATGAGTACATTGGCTATTGTAAAACGTGAAACTAATAGTTGGAAATGGCCGATAATACAGCTTGTAAGCATGACCACTATCGCTTATATTGCTGCATTAGTTGCATTTCAATTCTTAAAATAATATTGTAAATTTGTAGTTCAAGAAACGACCAAGATAGTATGAATGATCTTATACAAAACATCCTAGTCTTAATAACCATTGGTTATGCCACTTGGGTTTTGATTCGTAAATTTTTCTGGAAACCAAAACAAAAAACTACAAAAGCTTGTGGGGAAGATGGTTGTGGGTGTCATTAATGATATCGTCGTAGCCAAGCTAATGTGTGCACTACTTTACTAATTAAATTACTTGGTCTACTTGCAATTCCATGAGAAGCTTCAGGAATTTCAACTAAAACGGTTTCGATCTTTCTTAGTTTTAAAGCGTGATACAATTGTTTCGCCTCACTTGGCGGTGTACGCAAATCATTCATTCCTACCATAACCATTGTAGGGGTTTCGATATTACCAACTATAGATAAAGGTGAAAATTTCCAATAGTTCTCAAAATTTTCCCAAGGTTGCCCTGGGTAACGCGTATTTGCATATCCATAATAATTATCAGCTACCAGAGTTTTACTAATCCAATTCATTACTGGCTTAGCAACAACAGCTGCTCTAAAACGATTATTTTTCCCTATCATCCAAGCAGTCATTATACCACCAGCACTACCACCAGTAACATACAGTTTATCATTATCTACAATTCCTTTTTCAACAAGATAATCTACACCATCCATAACATCATTATAATCTTGACCCGGATAGTTATTTTTTAATAAATTACCAAACTCTTCGCCATAACTAGTACTTCCTCTAGGATTGGGGTAAAATACAACATAACCATCTGCAGCATATAATTGTATTTCCGCTGTAAATCGATCTCCATAATTTAAAATTGGTCCTCCATGATTTTCTACAAGTAATGGGTATTTTTTAGTAGCATCATAAAATGGTGGTTTTACGATCCACCCTTGAATATCACGTCCATCAAAAGATGATTTATACCAAACCTCTTCGGTAATACCTAACTGACGATTGCCTAATATGTCTCCATTTAAGTTTGTTAACAATCTTGGCTCTTTTTTATCTTTAACAATAGCCAATTCTGAAGGGTACTCTGGTCTTGATTGTGTGTATACCAAAATTCCATCAGTAGAAATAGAATATCCTCCTGAAGCATATGGTCTTCCTATTGTTGTACCTCCAACATTATCTGCAAGCCTAGTGATTTTTCCTGAAGTTGTAATATAACCTACTTTAGAATTCCCCTTATCGTCATACATAAAATAAAGTCCTTTACCCGAACTATCCCAAGAAATATTTGATACACTTTCATCTAAATTAGAAGATATGATCTTACGTTTACTCCCATCTGTATTCATTAAATGTAATACTGTATTTTGATGATCCTGAACACGATCTAAATAACCTAAAAATGCCACTTTCTCACCATCAGGAGATACTTTAGGGCTATGATCTGGTCCATCTTGACTTGTAAGTGTTGTAATTTTTTTTGAATCTAAATTTACTTTATACACTTCACTATTTCTAAATCTGTATTGCCAGTCATCAACTCGATTTCCTGAAAAATATAATTCTTTTCCATCGGGCGAAAATGATAAACTTCCGTTATGATTATAATTTCCATTTGTTAATTGTCTAGGGGAACCCCCTTCTGCTGGAATTGTAAAAACGTGCGTAAATCCAGGTTCTATATAACCAACACCATCAGCTTCATGTTTTAATCTATCTGTAATTCTAGGTGCTCCAGCCCATTTTGCTCCTTTAGGCTTTGATGGTAATTGAGCAATTATTGGTGCTTTTTCGGGAACAAACATCGTAAACGCCAATTGTTTTCCATCTCTAGACCAAGTTAAATTTCCTGGGGATTTCTCTAATTGTGAAAGCTTTGCAATTTGTTGTGAACTTACCCAATACATATATAATTCTGAACCTTCATCTGTTGAACTTACAAAAGCAATCCTATCTCCAGAAGGTGACCATTTTGCCTGTGATTCACTAATCTCTCTTGAAGTTAATTTTCTGTGAGAAGAGCCATCTGCATTAATAACCCAAAGATGGCCTTTAGAACGATCTTCCATAATATCGTATCCATTTCGTCTGTACACGACCTGATTACCGTTTGGAGAAATCTGGGGGTTAGATGCCCATTCTAATTCAAAAACATCTAAAGGTTGAAAAGGTATTTTATTATTCTGACTTTTTACATATTGTACACTTATTAATATAAAAAAGATAGTTACATAACGAGTCGCCAAGTTCATACAGCAAAATTTAAAATTAAGCTACTAATGTAATAATTCTAGTTGATTCTTGTATAGAATTAAATATTTTAGTTACATTTGAAAAAAATTTAAGTATACTTAAAAATTAATTAAAGCAATTAAAAATGTCTGTAGCAATTGAGAATTTTGTAAAAGCAATTTACAATAATGATGATAATGATAGCAATAACACTAAACCTGGTAGCATAGCTAAAAAACTAGGTATTTCTAATGCTGCAGCTACAGATATGGCTAAGAAATTAGCCCTTAAAGATTTATTACATTATCAAAAATATCAAAAACTAGAATTAACCGAAAAAGGTGAGAAAATGGCACTTAATGTCATTCGTAAACATCGTTTATGGGAAGCGCTTTTATTTAAAATGTTTGATATGTCCATGCATGAAATACATCGTGAAGCAGAATTACTAGAACATCAAACTTCTAATTTTTTAGCTGATAAAATTAGTGCGTATTTAGGTGATCCAAAATTTGATCCACATGGTGATCCCATTCCTAATGCTAATGGGGAAATCACAACTAAAGACACCTCTATAGCATTAACAAATACAAAAGAAGGGAGAACTTATATCATTTCAAGATTAGTAAGCGACGACAAAGAATTCTTTGATTTTTGTGGGCAAAACGGATTAAAATATGGAAATGTCATTAGTGTTTCTAAACAATTTAGCAATAATAAAATGACACAAATAATAATTAACAATAATACAATTTTACTTAATCAAGATTTTACAAAAATCATCTATGTCAATGAAATTAATTAATTACACAAAAACTACAGTAGTAATTATTGCACTATTAGCTTTTAAAACAATTATAGCCCAACAAACTGGTAGTATAAAGGGCACAGTAACCTTAGATAACAAACCTGTATTAGGTGCAAACATATATTTGAAATCTAACACAAGCATAGGTGTCACAACAAATTTTGATGGAACATATGCTTTAGAAACTTTACCAGTAGGAGAACAAACTATTGCATTTGCTTATATTGGAGCGGACGTTATCTATAAAAAAATAATTATAAAAACTGGTGAAATTATAGCTTTAGATACTAATTTAATTTCAAATATCTCATTACAAGAAGTAGTAGTTTCTGTACCTGGTTCTAAGCTCCAAAAAGATTTGGTAGTAAATGTTGAAAAACAACAACTTGCCGATATTAACTCTTCTACTTCAAATACTTTAGCAGAGAGTATTACCAATTTAAATGGTGTATCTCAAAATAGTACTGGTAATAGTATTGGAAAGCCTGTGATTAGAGGGCTTACAAGTAATCGTGTAGTTACCTACGCACAGGGTACCCGTATTGAAAATCAGCAATGGGGTGGTGAGCATGGTCTTGGAGTAAGCAGTACTGGTGTTAAAAGTGTTGAAGTTATTAAAGGTCCTGCTTCATTGCTATACGGTTCTGATGCTATTGGAGGCGTGCTCTATTTTGTAGAAGAAGATTTTACAGAAAAACCTGTAGAAGGTATTGTTGAGACGGGTTTCTTTTCAAATACCTCAACTTCACAAAACAGAGCAGGTGTTAAAACTAAGACTGGAGGTTTTAGGTTTAATTTTTATGGTGGATTTACCTCTGCTGGGGATTATACATTACCTGATGATGTTCAACTTGATGGAGATCGTGTATTTAATACTCGTTTTGACGAAAAAAGTATAAAAGCATCAATTGGTTTAAAAAAAGAAAAAATTACATCAAAGCTTACATACAGTTTTTTAAATAATTTCTTTGGAATTCCAGACAACCCAGAAAATACGCCATTTACTAATGACAATTCTAGAAGTTTTTTACTACCATTTCAAGATGTAACACAACATAATTTGGCTCTAGAAAACAGTTTTAAGTTAGGAAAAGCTAAAGTTAATGTTATTCTCGGTTATGCTGAAAATGACAGACAAGAGTTTAATGAAGTCGACACAGAACCAGATTTACACCTCAATTTGGATGTTTATAGCTATAACGTTAGAGTTTCAGATCTTTTAAAAACTTCTTCAAAATTCGATCTTACTTTTGGTGCACAGGGGCTTTTTCAAAATAACGAAAACAGAGGTACTGTATTTTTAATTCCTGATGGAACAAGTAACGAAAATGGGGTTTTTGGGCTATTCAACTTTAAAGCAACAGAGAATTTAAAATTCCAATCTGGATTGCGTTTTGATAGCAAAACAATAACCGCAGAAAGTGTTGAAATTGATGGCGTTACTAATTTTGCAGATTTTGATGAAACATACAATACATTAAATTATTCTTTAGGTGCAAAATATGATGTTAATGATTTTTCATTTCGTTTTAATATAGCTTCAGGATTTAGAGCACCTAATGTTTCTGAATTATTATCTAATGGCGAGCATGGTGGTATTGGTCGTATAGAGGTTGGAGATCAAAATTTAACCAGCGAATCTGCAACACAATTTGATTTTGCTATCAACTATCAAAATAATGGTTTAAAAATTATAGTCAATCCATTTTTAAATATTATTAACGACTACATTTTCATTACTCCAACTGGAGAACGTGGTGAACGTAATCTTCCTATTTTCGCTTATCTTCAAGATGATGCCACGCTCTATGGAGGAGAGTTTAATTTAAACTATCAACCTTATCAATTATCGAAACTAAGCTTTCAGACTGGTATTGCGTTGACCTTTGGAGAAGATAGCAATAATAATCCCTTACCTCTTATCCCCCCTGTAAATTTTAATAGTAGGTTATCGTACGATTTCAATATTGGAAAATCATTAAAGTTAAATAGTGGCTATATACAAGTACTCAATTCTTTAGAACAGAATAGAGTGACTCAAGAAGAATTACCCAACGATGCCTATACGCTGGTTAATCTAGGGTTTTCGGCAACTTATAATTCTTTTCAATTTAATTTTACTGTAAAAAACTTGTTCGATACGGTTTACACAGATCATTTATCTTTACTTAAAACTTTTATTGATGGGTTTGTTATTCCTAATCCAGGAAGAGATATCGTTATGAATTTAAAATATAATTTTTAAAATGAAAAAAGTATTAATTACACTCTCATTAATCACAATTTGTTTTAGTTGTAAAAATCAAAGTAAGGATGCTAACGGAAAATTAGAAGTGGTAACAACAACTTCTATGATTACTGATTTAGTAACTAATATTGGTGGTGAACATATTTCTATTCAAGGATTAATGGGGAGTGGCGTAGATCCACATTTATATAAAGCTAGTGAGGGTGATGTATCTAAACTAGCGAATGCAGATTTAATTTTTTATAACGGAATTCATCTAGAAGGGAAATTAGTTGAAGTTTTTGAAAAAATGCATAGTCAGAATATCAAAACGGAAGCTATTGCAGATGGTATTGATCATAATACATTAATTAGTTCTAGTTTATTTCAAGGAAATTTCGATCCACATATTTGGTTTGATATTCAATATTGGAAAGAAGCTACTCGATTTGTCGTTGCAAAACTATCTGAAGCAGTACCAGAACAAAAAGTAGTTTTTGAATCTAATGGTGAGTTATATATTAAAAAATTAGATGCTTTAGAAGTGAAAATAAAATCAATTATCGCAACACTTCCAGAAGATAAACGCATATTAGTAACAGCACATGATGCTTTTAGTTATTTTGGACGTGCTTACGGGTTTGAGGTAGTTGGCTTACAAGGTTTATCTACTGCAACTGAAGCTGGAGTACAAGATGTACAAAAATTAGCTGCTTTTATTATCGAAAAAAAGATTAAAGCTGTATTTATAGAGAGTTCTGTTCCTAAACGTACGATTGAAGCTTTACAAGCTGCTGTAAACTCTAAAAAAAATGATGTAGAAATTGGAGGCACTTTATATTCAGACGCTTTAGGGAATGCAGGCACAATAGAAGGAACTTATATTGGAATGTTTGAATATAATGTAAACACGATTGTAAACGCCTTGAAATAATGAATAAAATAGCTGTAAAAGTTGACGATTTAACCGTAGCATATAACTACAAGCCTGTACTTTGGGATATCGATTTAGAAATTCCTGAAGGTGTACTGATGGCAATTGTAGGCCCAAATGGTGCTGGAAAATCAACATTAATAAAGTCTATTTTAGGGATATTAAACCCTATAGCTGGTAGTGTAAGTATTTACGATAAGCCTTACGATAAACAACGGTCGCTAGTAGCTTATGTGCCTCAAAAAGGAAGTGTAGACTGGGATTTCCCGACAACAGCGTTAGATGTTGTTATGATGGGAACTTATGGCACATTAGGTTGGATAAAGCGTCCAAAACAAAAAGAGAAAAAAGCAGCACTTGAGGCTTTAGAAAAAGTTGGAATGTTATCTTTTAAAGGCCGTCAGATTAGTCAATTATCTGGAGGGCAACAACAGCGCATATTCTTAGCAAGAGCATTAGTACAAAATGCATCTATCTATTTTATGGATGAGCCTTTTCAAGGTGTAGATGCCACTACTGAAATTGCTATCATTAATATTTTAAAAGAATTACGAAAAGCAGGTAAAACAGTTATTGTAGTACATCACGATTTGCAAACAGTACCTGAATATTTTGACTGGGTGACTTTTTTAAATGTAAAAAAGATTGCCACAGGCCCTGTTAAAGATATCTTTAACGATGATAATTTAACGAAAACCTACGGTATTAATTATAAAGTAAGTGTACAAGAATAATGAACACCATTCAATCCATAGAACTGTTTGTTGCAATAAATTTATCTATAATAGGTTTATCTCATTTTTTACAACCTAAAATCTGGGTAGATTTTTTTACTTATTTGCACTCAAAACAAAATGTAGGGAATATCATTAATGCTCTAATTGCTTTAGGAATGGGATCTATTATTTTAGCGTTTCATTTTATCTGGTCATGGCCAAGGATACTCATTACGCTTTACGGATTATCACAAGTTGTAAAAGCATTACTTTATCTCACATTTCCTTCCGTTGGCATAAAAAGCATGTCGAGAGTTACAATGGAGAAAGCTCATAAATTTAAATGGGCTGGGCTTTTAATGTTTCTTTTATCATCTTCAATTTTTTATAATTTAATTCAAACGTCATCGATTTAAAAGAATATATACAACTCGTTTTTTCTGATTATACACTCAGGACCATTACACTTGGCACTGCCATTCTTGGTGCTGTTTGTGGTATGTTAGGTAGTTTTGCCGTCCTTCGAAAACAAAGCTTATTAGGTGATGCGATTTCTCATGCTGCACTACCTGGAATTGCTATTGCATTTTTAATTACTGGAACAAAAGATAGTAACGTATTATTATTAGGGGCATTGGTTAGCGGGTTAATAGGGACGTTTTGGATTCGAGGTATTATAACCAAAACACATTTAAAATCAGATACTGCTCTAGGGTTGATTTTATCTCTATTCTTTGGATTTGGAATGTTATTACTCACCTTTATTCAAAAACAACCCAATGCAAATCAAGCAGGGTTAGATAAATATTTATTTGGGCAAGCAGCAACTTTAATTGAAAGTGATGTTTGGCTAATGGCTATTGTCACAGGAATTTGTTTACTGATTCTTCTTGTATTTTGGAAAGAATTTAAAATATTGCTTTTTGATGCCGATTATACAAAAACACTTGGATTTAACACGAAGTTCATCGATATTTTAATTACCAGTTTCATTGTACTTGCTATTGTTTTAGGGTTACAAACTGTAGGTGTTGTATTAATGAGTGCTATGTTATTAGCTCCAGCCGCCGCTGCACGACAATGGACAAATAGCTTAGCAACAATGGTTTTTTTAGCAGCCCTTTTTGGAGCATTTTCAGGAGTTTTTGGAACAGCAATTAGTGCCAGTCAAAACAATTTATCTACAGGGCCAGTAATTGTAATTGTAGCTGGTGTATTTGTTTTATTTTCATTTATATTTTCTCCTAGTCGTGGATTACTATTTAAGCAAATTAGATTTATTAAAAACAGGCGTGACTTACAATTACATAAAACCCTAGCGTTTATGCACAATATAGCAGAAACACATGATGATATTTCACATCCACATACTATAAAAATTTTAAACAATTTTCAAGGTTATACTAAAGGGACACTCAAAAAGTTAGTAGATAAAAACTATGTAACGCTTCAAGGCAATATGTGGAGTTTAACAGAAGAAGGGTTTAAAATGGCTTCAAATTTATATAATCAATTAACTAAAAATAATGAGTAGCGCACAGATAGAAATACAAATTATTGCAAGTATTGTAGCCATTGCTTGTGCTATTCCAGGAACGTTTTTAGTACTTCGTAAAATGGCAATGATTAGTGATGCCATTAGTCATTCTATACTTCCTGGTATTGTTGTTGGTTTTTTTATTACACAAGATTTAAATTCACCAGTATTGATTTTATTAGCTGCAGTTACTGGAGTTATTACCGTTATTTTAGTAGAATACATTCAAAAAACAGGACTAGTAAAAGAAGACACAGCTATTGGTTTAGTTTTCCCGATACTTTTTAGCATAGGTGTGATTCTAATCGCTAAAAACGCTAATGATGTTCATTTAGATATTGATGCAGTGTTATTAGGGGAATTAGCTTTTGCACCTTTTGACAGATTAATTATTGCTAGTATTGATATAGGGCCGAAATCGTTATGGATTATTGGTTCTATTCTAATTATTTCCTTAGGACTATTAATTGCATTTTTTAAAGAACTAAAAGTAAGTACGTTTGATGCTGGCTTAGCAGCATCCTTAGGGTTTCCTCCAGTTATAATGCATTATGGTTTAATGACTGTTTCATCGGTTACTACTGTAGGTGCATTTGATGCCGTTGGTGCAATTTTAGTTGTCGCTTTAATGATTGCTCCAGCTGCCACTGCCTATTTGTTAACTACCGATTTAAAGAAAATGTTACTTTACTCTATCTGTTTTGGTGTTTTTAGTGCTATTTCAGGGTATTGGCTAGCACACTGGTTAGACGCATCTATTGCAGGTTCAATTACCACTATGTTAGGCTTGTTATTTTTAACTGTTTATTTATTTGCTCCAGGCAAAGGAATTATTGCAGTATTGTATAGAGAAAAACAGCAGCGTACAGAAGTCTCTTTACTCACATTTTTATTGCATTTACGAAATCATAGCGAGAAAAGTGAACGTCATGTAAATCATCTTAACGAACATATTAATTGGCAAAAAGTACGTTCAAAAACAGTGTTAGATCTAGCACTTAAGAATAATATGATTCTTATTAATGATGATATCGTTTCTTTAACTGAAAAAGGAACATTATTTACTTCTCAAGCTATAGATTATATCATCACTAATGAAGATTCTGAAATTGAACATATGAAAGATGATTTCTTTTTATTTAGAGGATAATCTAATTACTACTCTTAATTTAATGATTGTACTATTCAATAGCATCAGTATCATCGTCAATTTTTACTAACAACGAATCCATCTCTATCCTTTGAAGTTCCATTACTAATTCTGAGCGATCCCAATAACCATATTCTCGTACAATCTTACCATCTACAAACTGGGTTGTTGTGTGTACTGGAATAATAATTTCTTTATTGTTCGCTTTAAGATGTCCTGCCCATAGTCCCCAAAAGTTCACCCAAGTTTTTCCCTGATCATCAATAATCATTTCGTATTCTCGATTTTCATCTTCAAACGCTCTAGTCGAAAAATCAATATCGTTTTTTAAATAATACTCTTGTAAATCTTTTGGTGTAAGAATATCTACTCTAGAATTATGATAAATTTTAGCAGTATCAGCATATCGTAAAGTTAAACTATCCCATTTTTGATAATCATAATCGTTAAGTACTCCTTTAACAATATCAATTTCTGGTGAGTTTTGAGTATATCGTTTTGAATTATTTTGGCAAGAAACGAATACAAGTATTGCTAAACTTAATAACACTAATTTTTTCATGACATTACATTTTAAATTAAAACCTATAACAAAACAAATAGTGGTAGGAGTTCACTATATGTGATTCACATAAAGTTATGTGTTTCATAAAGATACAAAAAAATGTAATATTTATCTATAAATAGAAATTCGTGAAATTATAGTTATAAAAACCTATTTCATATAAAACTAAATCAGTAGTATTATTTTCCTTTGAAGTATTGAAAATTTTGACTATATCTTGTTTCTAATTTTAAAATTAAAACCCTCGTTCTTTTTGCAATCGTTCATAAGCTTCTTGTACTTGTCTGAATTTTTGCTCTGCTCCTTGTTGGTGTTCTTTTCCTAAATGAATCACTTTATCAGGATGATATTTTTTCGCCATTTTACGATATGCTTTTTTAACTTCATCATCAGTAGCAGATTTACTAATTTCTAGGATTTTATAAGCATTCTCACTACTGTTATAAAACATTGCTTTAATACTTTCGAAATCTCTAGAATTAATTCCTAAATAACCAGCTATCGTATAAATCTGACGAACTTCGTCTTCAGTTACCAGTTCATCTGCTTTAGCAATTCCGAATAAAAAATGCATCAATTGTAAACGTGATGGATGATCCATCATTTGTTTAATTTGTAAGCATACTTGTCGTGTAGATATATTTTGTTTCGAAATGTTTTTAAATAACTTAAAAGCATGATTTGCACGTTCGCTACCATACATACTATTAAATTGCTGGCGAACAAAATCTAATTCGCGTTGGTCTTGTTTACCATCGGCTTTAATAATTATAGAAGCTAGAATTAATAAACTTACTTCAAAATCACCAGATTGTGTTTTAGGTTGTTGTTGCGTTCTTGAGCCTCTTGTGTTATAAGCATTTTGTTGGCGCCTACGATATTCTTGGCGTTCTCCAATTAAACGATCTCTATTTCCGCTTGATGCTGAATCAAACATACTTCCTATAGCTAGCCCTATAATTGCACCTATTGGGCCTCCAAAAGACCAACCTAAAGCACCTCCTATCCACTTTGAAAAACTCACGTAAGTAATATATTTTAATTAAGATCAAACCTACACATTTTACTTTTAAAAAGAAAAAATGTATTTAGTAAGTTTTTTAACTCAACCTTTACTATATAGTTAGTAGATTACATAGTTCTTTTGTTACACAATTATGTATCTTTGTAGTCTAATTTTTTTTATAAAATATAAAATTTCAAAAATATGTATCCAGCAGATTTAGTAAAACCTATGCGAGAAGATTTAACCAATGTTGGTTTTGAAGAGTTACAAACTGTTGAAGCTGTAGATGCGGCTTTAACAAAAGAAGGAACAACTCTGGTTGTTGTAAATTCAGTTTGTGGTTGTGCAGCAGCTAATGCACGCCCTGGAGCGCGTTTATCATTGCAAAATGCAAAACGCCCAACTAATTTAGTAACCGTTTTCGCAGGGGTTGATGCAGATGCTACCAATGCAGCAAGAGGTTATATGATTCCGTTTCCACCAAGTTCACCAAGTATAGCTTTATTTAAAGATGGCGAATTGGTGCATATGTTAGAGCGACATCATATTGAAGGTCGTCCAGCTGATTTAATTGCTGAAAACCTTATGGACGCTTATAACGATCATTGCTAAAAATATCTATCTAATTTTTATCAAATAAAGAGTTATGCTTAAAAAGTATAGCTCTTTTTACTTGTTAAGGTTTTGTTAATTTTTTTGTATCTTAGTCAAAAGCGCAAAAAATGAAAACCTACTATAATTATCAGTTTCTTATTATTTTTAGCTTCTTACTTTTCATCAATTGTAATTCAAATGAGGCAGATATATTTGAATCTTCTTTTAATGAAGAACTAGGTATTTTAAATGAATTGCGTATTGATATTCAGACATTAGCACAAACTTCTACCTGCGATTCAAATACTGAATGCCGTTTTATAAATTTAGGTAATAAGCCATGCGGAGGACCTGAAACTTATATTATATACTCAACATCTATAGATACAGAAAAGTTAGAACAAATGGTAGTTTCATTTAACTTAAAACAAAGAATATTTAACGATCGTTGGCAACCGTTATCTTCAAATTGCACATCTCCTAAGCTTCCAATAGGGTTTAATTGTGAGAGGAATACTTGTACACCAATCTTTTAAATAGAAACCTTGTGTCTTTTTTTTACTTTTGTGCTATAAATTGCCAATTTAAAAAATGCAGAAGCTTTTATCTTATCCTCTAACACTTATTTATTTTGTATGCTTCGGATTAATATTACTCATTTTTCACCCTATACAATGGTTATGTTTTAATCTTTTTGGGTACACCCTCCATAAAAAGAGTGTAGATATACTTCAGTTCTTTTTAATGCGAAGTACAAATATTATCGGTACGCGATATAGTTTTAACAATCCTTATCAAATTCCGACAAACAAACCTTTAATTATTGTTGTCAATCATCAAAGTTTATATGATATCCCACCTATTATTTGGTATATGCGCAAACATCATGCTAAATTTATTAGTAAAAAAGAATTAGGAAAAGGCATTCCAAGTGTTTCATATAATTTACGCCATGGAGGATCGGTTTTAATTGACAGGAAAAATGCCAAAGAAGCTGTTAATGCTATACAGGATTTTGCAAAATATATTGAAACAAATAAGCGTGCTGCCGTTATTTTCCCTGAAGGTACTCGCAGCCGTGATGGGAAATCAAAAAAATTTCAATCTAAAGGATTAATAGCTCTTTTTGAAAATATTCCCTCTGCAATCGTAGTACCTATAACTATTAATAACTCATGGAAAATGATACGATATGGTAAGTTTCCTATGGGCTTAGGTACACATATAAAATATACGGTTCACCAACCCATTACTTTAGAAAACCAAGATCATCTTAAGCTTATTGAAACTATTGAACATCAAATTACTGAAGCCATTATAAATGACTAATTCACAACTTATAAATCGCACAAAAGATTTTGTAAAAACTATTTTAAAAGATGCAGAAGGAGGTCATGACTGGTTTCATGTTGAACGCGTATATAACAATACGATGCTTATTGCCAAAAATGAAAATATTAATTTTACTATAGTTACTCTTGCAGCCTTACTACATGATATTGCAGATAGTAAATTTCATAATGGAGATGAAACTATTGGTCCAGAACTAGCACGAGAATTTCTATTTCAACAAAATGTAGATTCAGTAATTATAGAACATGTGATAAAAATTATTGAAAACATATCTTTTAAATCGTCTTTAGAAGGTGAAGAAAAATTTAATTCGCCAGAATTAAGTGTTGTTCAAGACGCAGATCGTTTGGATGCTATTGGTGCTATTGGTATAGCAAGATGTTTTAATTATGGTGGATTTAAAAATAGAGTAATTTACAATCCAGAAGTCATTCCAAATCTTAATATGAGTAAAGTAGAATATAAAGCTTCGACAGCGCCTAGTATTAATCATTTTTATGAAAAACTACTCTTACTTAAAGATAAAATGAATACCAAAACTGGTAAACAAATAGCAATGGAACGTCACCAATTTATGGAATTGTATTTAAAACAGTTTTATGCAGAATGGGAAGGTGAAAAATAACTATTTTAAAGCTTTAATCTTTTTTTTAAGATGTTTTATTTCCATCTCATTTTCAGATAAATCTATTGCTTTCTCTAAAGCCATTTTAGAGAGTTTATTTTCTTCTAAATCTTTATAAAGTTCTCCTTTTATAGAATAAAAAAGTGTGTTCTTTAATGCATTTGCCTCTGCTTTGTATTTATTTAATGCAATCAATCCTTTTTGAGCGCCATAAAGTTTATAATAAGGTATAATTCTATTCAACCCTATAATTGGAGAGTATTGATGTTTTAATTGTAAATCATATAAATATAAAATGCTTTTCCAATCTGTTTTATTGAATGTTTTAGCAGTGCAATGATAATATGATATTGCTGCTTGTAAATAATAAGAAGATGGAAAAATATTTTTATTAGTAGCCAAATTTAAATGTTTAATTCCTAAAGCAATAAGCTCTTTATCATACTTTAATCTATCTTGGTGTTCTAAGTCTACTAACTCATTAAACGCATTTATTCTTGCTTCAAATCTTGAGGTGTGAAAGCACATTAATGCTATTAAAGCATAAGTTTCTTGAGATTGTTGAATCTTATTTTCTAAAAGAAGTAATCCCAGTCTTATAGCCTCAAAACAAATATCTTTCTTTATAATACTTTCTCCTGAACTTGCTTTATACCCTTCAGAGAACAATAAATAAATTACTTTTAAAACTATATGTATTCGTGAAGATAATCCTAATTCTATAGGGGTTTCTATGGTTTTAACATGTTTTTTAAATTGTTGTTTAGCTCTAGTAAACGATTTGGCAACAGTATCTTCTTTTTTTAATAGTGCTCTTGAAATTTCTTTATTACTAAAACCTCCTATTAGTTTTAAACTCAATATAATTTGATAGTTAATTGATAGTGAAGGGTTACAACATGCAAAAATCATTTTTAATTGATTATCATTAATTGTGTTATTTAAAAAAACATCTTCCTGTTCATCATTTACTTGATCAATCGTTTGATTTAAATTGTTTTGAAGATCACTTTTTTTATCTCTTCTCATCATATCGATGATGTTATTATTAGATACACGAAGCAGCCAAGCCGTGGGGTTATCTGGAATATTTTTATAAGCCCAAACTTGCATAGCTTTTAATAAAGCGTCTTGAACCGCATCTTCAACTTTTTCGATATTAGTAGTCCCAAATCTGTGTATTAAGATTGCTATAATCTTTCCATATTCGTGGCGAAATATATGATCAAGAGCATCATTATTTGTTTTTTGATGATTCATTCTATAAAAATAAAAAAGTCCGAAATAACAATATTCGGACTTTTGCTAAATACCATTGAAGGTTTATATATTCATCGACATTATTTCTCTCACTTCAACATTACCATGATGCTCAAAAATTGGACAGCCTTTTGAAATCTCTACTGCTCCATTTAAATTTTCGGCAGTAACAATCAGATAACCTCCAACAACTTCTGCTCCTTCAGCAAATGGTCCATCAGTAATAATTTCACCTGATTTCTCTACGACTTTACCTTCTTTAGCTAGTGGTAGTCCATCTACCAATTGCCCATTCTCTTTTAATCCTCCCATCCAAGCTCCCCATTTTTGCATATGATCCTGCATTTCCTCTGGTGATTGTTGAATTCTTGCTGCGTCTCCTCCTCTAAATAAAAATAAAAAATTGCTCATAATATTTAAGTTTTAATATATTATTTATAGTAAAGACGAACATTTCTTCTTTTTTTGGACAATTTTTTAAAATAATTTTAATTGTCTATTTTTATATTGCTCATGGAGAGCTAGGTTAAACTCAGGAATCTCTTTATTTTTAAAATATTTTCGCCTTGCCAATTGCATTAACAATGCAATTTGTTCTGCTATTTTACCTTCACCGCTCATTCGTTTTCCAAAACGACTATCATTAAGTTTACCATTATGACAACTTTCTATCTGATGTAACACTTTATCTGCACGATCTGGCATAGTTTTACGAATCCAATCTGTAAAAATTTCACCAATAACTCCATTTAATCTTACAATAGTATGACTAATAGATCTTGCTCCATAATCTGAAGCTGCTTTTGCTAAAGATAAAATTTCATGACTATTGATAGATGGAATTATAGGTGCTAACATTACATTTACTGGAATCCCATTATCACTCAATATCCTTACTGTTTCTAATCTCTTTTTAATAGTAGCTGTACGTGGTTCTAAAACACGTCTAGTATCTTCCAATAATGATGTTATAGATATATTCACTTTTATTAAATTATCTTTTGCAAGTGTTTTTAAAACTTCTAAATCGCGAAGGATTAAAGCATTTTTAGTAATAATACCTACAGGGTGCTTATATTTTAAAAATATTTCAAGACATTGTTTAGTAATCTTAAATCGTTTTTCTGCTGGTTGATAGCAATCTGTATTCCCAGACATTATAATAGGATGTGCCTTCCAAGAGTTTTTTTTTAATTTGTTTTCCAAAAGTTTTGGAGCATCTTTTTTTACCAAAATACGTCGCTCAAAATCCAATCCAGCACTATAGCCCCAAAATTCATGACTATTACGGGCATAGCAATAAATACATCCGTGTTCACAACCTTGATAAGGGTTCATAGAATACAATAGTTTCATATCTGGGCTATCAACCTTATTCACTATGGTTTTAGGAAATACTTCTAAATAACGTGTTGTATTTTTATCAAACACTTCCTGCTCTTTATGGCAAAATTCTAAGAAATCATTTCTAGTTTCGTGGCTGAGTTCAAAGAAACGATTATGCACATTACGTTGTGCTCCTCGTCCTTTAATAGTGGACTTGAAGGTCATAATAATAAAAATAAAGTGTGGAATTACTCTTTAAAATTACTTATTATTTAAATTGAAATCTAAATGTTAAAAATGGTTTATTAACAAAATGCCAAATACATGATTACTTACCAGGAAAATCTGCTTTACGCTTTTCTAAAAAAGCTGTAGTTCCTTCTTTAAAATCTTCTGTACCAAAACAGTTTCCAAATTCTTTAATTTCGGTATCAAAACCATTAATGCCATCTTTAAAGTTTGCGTTAACAGCTTTTATTGCCGCACCTATAGCTACTGACGAGTTGCGCATAATTTTATTAGCTAATTTTTTGCAAAATGTCAATAACTCATCTTGAGCTTGTATATAGTTTACCAAACCATAAGATAATGCTTGATTGGCATCTATCATTCCTGCTGTCATTATCAATTCCATAGCACGTCCTTTACCAACTAATTGTGGTAATCGTTGTGTCCCTCCATATCCAGGAATAACTCCTAAGGATACCTCTGGAAGCCCCATCTTGGCATTCTCACTCGCTACTCTAAAATGACATGCCATAGCTAACTCTAGTCCTCCTCCTAAAGCAAAACCATTAATTGCAGCTATTACTGGTGTCGATAAGTTATCTACTAAATTAAATAACAAGCTTTGTCCTTGAGCTGCTAACTGCTCTCCTTCATTTACATTAAAATCTGCAAATTCACTAATATCAGCACCTGCTACAAATGCTTTTTCTCCACTTCCGGTAATAATAATTACTTTTATGTTTGGATCTGCCTCAGCTGTGTTAAAAGCATCATTAAGTTCACTTATAGTTGCTTTATTAAGTGCATTAAGTTTTGTAGGTCTATTTATAGTAATCGTAGCAATTCCGTTTTCGGTTTGTGATAAAATATTTTCGTAATTCATAAAAGCCTTATTTTTTATTCTACAGGGAAGGTAACTTTAAACATAGTTCCTTTGGTTTCTTGAGATACAAAAGTAATACTTCCTCCATAGGTTTCCACAATATTTTTAATCATTGGTAAACCTAATCCCATTCCACTAGATTTTGTAGTAAATTTAGGTTCAAACACTTTTGGTTTATTCTCTTCGGTAATCCCATTTCCGTTATCCTCAACAGTAATAATAACATTTTCATTCTGAAGTGATACATCTACATTTATTTTAGGAGATCGTGTATCTGGAACGGATTGAATGGCGTTTTTCACCAAATTGGTAACTACACGTATTAATTGTGTCCTATCAAATTTTGCAATAATCTCTTTTTGAGAGGTGTTAAATGTAATGTCATTTTCTGGAAAAATATCTAATGCCAAAGTAATGACTTCAATCACATTAAACATTTCGTTTTGTTGCTCAGGCATTTTTGCGAAATTTGAAAATGCCGATGCTATCGAACTCATTGTATCGATTTGTTGGATTAAAGTTTTACTATATTCATCTACTTTTTGATGTACATTTTTATCTTCTGGATTAAATTTACGCTGAAAACTCTGTACACTTAATCGCATGGGTGTTAATGGGTTTTTAATTTCGTGAGCTACTTGTTTGGCCATCTCTCTCCATGCTTGTTCACGTTCACTTGTTGCTAATTGCACCGCACTTTCTTCTAGTTCATCAATCATACTATTATAAGCTTCAATTAAGTTACTCACTTCTTCACTAGCGCCTTTAAGGTTTATTTTTTCATTACGCTTTTCTAATCGCGTCACATTCATTTTTTCACTTATTGTTTTAAGTGATTTAGTGATATATTTAGATACAAAATAAGCAAACGATATTGCAACCAATAGCATTACAAAATAAGCGATGCTCAATCGTAATAAAAATGCTCTAAGTTCGGCATCATTAAATGAGTCGTCTTCAAAATAAGGAACATTTAAAATGCCTAAAGGTTTGGATTTAGAATCTGTAAATATGGTATATGATGATTGGATGTTACTCCCTAAAGTTTCACTTTCTTCCACATAACGTTTTTCCAAGCTTTGATTTAAATTGTTTAATGCATTTGTTGAAATACATTTAGTAAGCGAATCACTCTCAAATGAGGGTTTTGAACTTTTGATAAGTGTTCCTCCTAAATCGTATAAATTAAAAGGAACATTTTGAATATTAGCAATCTCATAAATTTTTTCTTTAAAAATTAACCCTAGCTGATCTGTTTCTATAGGATATGTTGTTTCTTCTAAAACATAATCTATACTAGATAGCAATTGTTTTTCCTTACGTTCTAAACGTTGCGCATGATAATCTTTAGATTGCTGATTATACTGATAAAGCGTTACTAATGCAATTAAAATAGATGCCACTACTACAAGTAGTATCATGTATATAAAAATACGAGATCGTAAAGAGAGTTTTTTTGACGCCATTAATGGGTTTTACTATAGCAATTTAAAGATTTTATTTCAACATTGCATGTAGCAACAATAATTAAGCCATTTTAAGCTTCTGGGTTCTTTTCTCGAATTCGTTTATAAAGTCTAATTCCTAACATTAAAAGAATCATTAAAACTAAAATCCCTAAGGTTCCGAAAATCCAATTAATACTGCTTTTTAAAATAACTAAAAACACTATTGAAAATAGAATAATAGTAGCACCTTCATTCCAAAAACGCATGAATTTAGAAGTATATCTTACATCATCAATTTGTAATTGCTTAAAAATTTGATGAGTTTTTAAATGATATATTATTAAAAGTAAAACAAACCCTAACTTAACTTGCATCCATCCTTGTTGCAAAAATGAAGGAATAGTAATAAGCAATAAAATCGCAAAAATAATTGCTAGTATTGCAGATGGCCAAGTAATAATAAACCATAAACGTTTTGCCATTATTTTTAACTGCTTCCCTAAAATTTCTTTCTCTGGAGGTGGTTTATGGAATGCCTCTATTTGATAAATAAAAAGTCTCGGAATATAAAACAATCCTGCAAACCAAGTAATTACAAAAATTAGATGCAAAGCTTTTATATAATTATAATAGGCTTCCATAATATTGCATTTTAAGTTTCATATACTTCACAGTTTTACTCAACAAAGTAATTATTTTAATTTACGAGTTACTGTTATTTATTACAAACAAAATTGATAAGTTTTTAATCTTCTAAAGACAAAAAGTTTAAGTTTTTAGTATTAAAACTTGCATTAAATGCTTTGATTTCATTATCTACTAGTTCATTAAATTTATCCAGCTCTTGCTTTATCTTTCCTGACAATTCATTTTTAACAGCAATATCTTGTGCTGTAGGTGCAAAATCACCACGGCTAACTAAAGCATTTAAATGCCCTAATTTATTGGTTAATCGAATTGGAAAGTTTAACGGATCTTGACCACTTCTGTTTTGTGTTTGATACAATGCTTTTTCAATGCTTGAAAACTTTTCTTTAAGTTCTTTTGCTTTTTCAACCAAACCTTTCACATTAACATCATCTTTATATTGTGTTTGAAAAGCACTTAATTTTTTATTGATACTTCTAATCTTTTTAATGGATTGATGCGCTTCATCCATAGTTACATTAACATCTTTAATAAATTGGAATTGTTGTTGCATATCTGATAGTGTGCTTTCTGCCCTAGGGTCTGCTAATATGGTAAATGGTTGCGACATCACTTCTCCATTAACATTCAAATTCACTTTGTACTTACCAGGGGTTGCACGAGGTCCTCGTAAGCTAGCAGACCACAAAATCATTCCTGGTAAAAGTTCTGCACCATCATATGTCATATTCCAAACAAATTGATTTCCTCCTTTTTCAACTTTTAAAACATTCTCTTTTTTGTTTTTTGTGCTAAACGTTTTAATTGTATCACCTTTTGTGTCAAAATAAGTTAACGACACCTCATCATCATCTTTATAATCTTTAAGATTAAAATAAGTCATTACACCATTAGGATGATTGGTTCCTGTTGTTCTGCTTCCAGCTCTACTTCTACCGCGCATTCTGTATGTGTCTTTTGGTTTGAATAATTTAGTGTCATTCTTTCCTTCATACAACTGGTGAAGCACAGTTAAATCATCAATAATCCATAAGCTTCTTCCTTGTGTTGCTACAATTAAATTATTCTCTTTAATTGTTAAATCTGTAATAGGTACAATTGGTAAATTTAACTGGAAAGGGTTCCAATTTTTACCATCATTAAACGAAATATACATCCCAGTTTCTGTTCCTGCATATAGTAATCCTTTACGTTTTGGATCTTCACGGACTACTCGTGTAAAATGTTCTGGATTAATACCATTTGTAATTTTTGTCCATGTTTTCCCATAGTTTGTTGTTTTATATAAGTATGGAGCAAAATCACCTGTTTTATATTTTGTTCCAGCTATATAACAAGTTCCTTCATCAAATGCTGAAGGCTCAATACTATTAATCATCATCCATTCTGGCATGCCTTTAGGTGTTACATTATCCCAGTTTTGGCCGCCGTCTTTAGACACATGAATTAACCCATCATCACTTCCTACCCAAAGTAACCCTTCTGTTATTGGTGATTCTTGAGCTGCAAAAATAGTACAGTAATATTCTACAGATGTATTATCTTGTGTAATTGGCCCTCCTGATGATTTTAATTTTTCAGGATCATTTCGTGTTAAATCAGGACTTATTACTTTCCAAGAAGCGCCTTCATTTTCTGAAACATGAACACTTTGAGAAAAAGTATACAATCGATTAGGGTTATGTCTGGAAAATATAATTGGAAAGTTCCATTGGAAACGGTATTTCATATCTTCGGCACCATGTCCCATTGGATTGTCAGGCCATACATTAATAGCTCTTGTAGTTCCTGTTTTATGATTTACACGTGTTAAAAACCCATCATAACTACCACCATAAACAATATCATTATCTTCTGGGTCTACTGCTATATGTGCTGATTCTCCACCAGCTGTACTTTCCCAATCATCTTCTGTAATTGCACCGCCATCTGTTCTATGCGGTATTCTTATAGTAGAATTATCTTGTTGTGCTACATAAATGCGATATGGAAAATGATTATCTGTTGTTACTCTATAAAACTGAGATGTCGGTTGGTTATAATACGTACTCCAAGTCTCGCCACCATCATAACTGATCTGAGCACCACCATCATCTCCAATAATCATACGCTTTGGATTCTCAGGTGCTATCCACAAATCATGATGATCGCCATGAGGAGCATTATAGGTATTGAATGTTCTTCCTCCATCTGTACTTTTATGATATTGTACATTTAAAACATATACTACATCTACATTTTTAGTGTCTGCATACAAACGCGTATAATACCAAGCACGTTGACGAAGTTTACGCTCACTATTAACTTGCGTCCATGTATCTCCGCCATCATCACTTCTATATAAACCTCCTTTATCTTTATTTTCAATAATTGCCCATACACGTTGGTTATTTACTGGGGATACTGTTACTCCAATAATTCCTAATGTTCCTTCAGGAAAACCTTCTTTTTTAGAAATTTCTGTCCATGTTTCTCCACTATCTGTACTTTTCCAAAGTGCAGAACCTTCTCCTCCAGAGCTTAAACTATAAGGGGTACGTTGTACACGCCATGTCGATGCGTATAATATTCTTGGATTTGTAGGATCCATAATCAAATCAACAACTCCAGCATGCTCATTAGAAAATAATGTTTTACGCCACGTTTTCCCTCCATCTATACTTTTATAAACCCCACGTTCTTGCGTTGGCTTGTATATATTTCCTAATACACCAGCATATACAATATCTGAATTTGTTGGGTGCACTGCAATACGTGGTACATGACGAGAATTCTTTAATCCTGCTGATTGCCATGTTTTACCAGCATCTACACTCTTCCAAATACCATATCCTGAAGACACATTTCCTCTTACTGTTTTTTCTCCACCTCCAACATAAATAACATTTGGGTCACTTTTTGAAACAGAAATAGCTCCTATACTTCCTCCAAAATAGCCGTCAGATATATTTTGCCATTCACGTCCTCCATTAGTTGTTTTCCATATACCGCCTCCAGTAGATCCAAAATAAAATAAATTAGGTTGATTTGGCACACCAGTTACTGCTGCACTACGCCCGCCTCTAAACGGTCCTAATAACCTGTACTCTATAGCATCGTATTGTGCTTCGTCAAATTGCTGTGCATTACTTTGGGGAATCGATAAAAATAAAAGTAGCATCACTACTATAGATGTAGAAAATCTCATATTATGTAATGGTTTAATTTTTGAAGTTCTAAATGTACTAATTTAATAGTATTACTTAAACCTTTGGTTGTAATTTTAACTTCACTTCTCTATTTAAAAAGTAACCTGTAACTATAGTTGATAAGACATCTGATATTGGAAATGTTATCCAAACACCCAATTCACCATAAAACTTAGGAAGAATTAAAATAAGAGGTATAAAGAAAAAACCTTGTCGTGTTAAGGTTAATAGTAATGCTGGAATCGCTTTACCAACAGCTTGAAAATAAGCTCCTCCAATAAATTGAATTGCTATTATTGGAGTTGCTGCAAATACCCATCGCATTGCGCTAGGGGTTTCTTTTAGAACAGCTTCATCTGATGTAAATACTCTTGTAATTGCTTCAGGGAACACCATTAATATTATAAAAATTAACGTAGCTAAAATCATAGCATATTTCGTTGCTGTGTTAATTGTTTCTCTAACTCTTTTATATGCATTAGCTCCATAATTAAATCCAGCAATAGGCAAAAATCCTTGAGTGATACCATACACAGGAAATAATGCAAACATTAACATTCTCCCTACAATAGCATATGCAGTAACAGAGGTTTCGCCACCTAAATCGAATAAAATATTATTCATAAATAAATAAGTCAAGCTTACTACGGCTTGTCTTGCTAGAGTAACAAAACCTAGAGAACCTATTTCTGAAATAATGGAGTAATCAAATTTAAAATGTGATATATTAATTTTTAATTCAGAGTGTTTTGAAAGGAAAAACCAAGTTATAAATCCGAAGCATAAAATATAAGAACCTGTGGTCGCCCAAGCGGCACCTGCCATTCCAAAGTCCAAAATATTAATAAAAATATAATCTAAAAGTAAATTTCCAACAGATGGAATGAGCATTGCATACATTGCAAATTTTGGCTTCCCTTCTGCTCTAATAACAGTATTTCCAGCCATTGCTAATGCTAAAACTGGAACTCCATAAAGCACGATTCTATAATATATTTTTGCAGGCTCAAAAATAGCTCCCTTTCCACCAAACATTGGAACTATAGAATTTATAAAATATAGTCCTACTAATACAAAGCTTAATGATAGCAAAAGTGTAAGCGCTATCTGATTTCCAAATGTTTTAAGTGCTTTTTGTTTTTGATTAGCTCCTAAAGCTCTTGATATAATTGATGATCCTCCTACACCAATTGACATCCCCAAAGCTGCTATAAAAAACGATACAGGAAGCACAATATTTATTGCAGCAATTGCAGTAGGACCAATCCAATTTCCCACAAAAATAGTATCCACTAAAATATTAAGAGACATTACTAAAATACCTATAGAAGCTGGTACTGCCTGCTTTATAAGTAATTCCCCTATAGGTTTTGTCCCTAAATCTTGTGAGCTGGTCTTTGACATTTTAGATTGCTACTTCAGCTTCTGACCAGGTATTAATCCAATTTGCAAGTAATGCTACCCATTCATTACTATCATTTAAACATGGGATAGTTGTAAATTGTTTTCCACCCATTTCATGAAAGATTTCTTGACCTTCCATTGCAATTTCTTCAAGAGTCTCTAAACAATCACTTACAAAAGCTGGTGTCACGATTGCCATATTTTTAACACCTTCTTTTCCTAAACGTTCTATTGTTCTATCTGTGTATGGTTGTAACCAAGGATCAAACCCTAATCGAGATTGGAAAGAAGTTGAAAATGCACCTTCTTGAAACCCTAATTTCTCACTTACCAATCGAGTTACTTCTAAACATTGATGCCGATAGCAAAATTCATGAGCTTTTGAAGGTGTTATACAACAACTACCATCTATTTTACAATGTGACTTTGTTATATCACTCTTTTTAATATGCCGTTCTGGAACACCGTGATATGAAAATAAAATATGTTCATATTCCTTTCCTTTTAACGATTCCTTAATAGAATTTGATAATACTTCGATATAATCTGCTTTATTATAAAATGCAGGAACGGATTCAATCTTTAATTCGGGAAAAGATTCTTGCCTTATTTCTTCAGCTAAAACAGTAATGGTTTCTGTAGTTGCCATTGCAAACTGTGGGTATAATGGAAATAATAAAACTTCTTTGACACCCTTATTTACCAGCTCTTGAAGTCCTTTTTTTATAGTCATACTGCCATAACGCATTGCTAAAGCTATGGGTAATTCTGTATGTTGCTGTACTTTTTGTTGTAATCGCTCAGAAAGTACAATTAATGGAGACCCTTCATCCCACCATATCTTTTTATATGCAGCAGCAGATGCCTTAGGTCGAGTATTTAAAATAATTCCTTTAACCAATAATGTTCTAGCTGCTAATGGTAGATCGATAACACGCTCATCCATTAAAAATTCTCCCAAATATTTTTTTACATCTTTTGGTTCTGGGCTATCTGGAGAGCCTAGATTAACGAGTAAAACTCCTTTTTTCATTTCAATTTTTATTATATTGATTGAATATATTTTTTTGGCGTGGTGCCATATTTCTTTTTAAAAGCAGCAATAAAATGGCTTGACGTGCTATAGCCAACTTTTAATCCAACTTCATTAACATTATGCTCTCCAGACTCTAACAAACGACGTGCTACTTCCATTTTATAGTCAAACAGAAAACTGTACACCGAATCACCATAAATTTGTTTAAATCCCTCTTTTAGTTTTTTTAAATTTAAATTAATTTCGTCTGCTAATTCTTGAAGACTAGGAGGTTCTGCCATTCTAGAAATAATAATATCTTTCGCTTTTCTTATTTTAATAACATTACTCTCATCTACTAAAAACGGGCATTGTTCTATATCTGCATCTTCACTTCTATTAAAATACAAGCTTAATAATTCGTAAGCTTTCCCTTTAAAGTAAAGTGTTTTTATTGATGGATTGAGGTTATAATTAATTAACTGATTTAGAACAATGGCCATTGAAGGTGAAATTTTACCATCAGTATAGTATTTTTTATCTTTATTATCTTCACTTAAAAAAGTAATATAATCTGCTTCTTGTGAAAATAATCTGTGAAATTTTTTAATTGAAATTAAAATTGAAACTATCCAAGAAGATGGCCTAATATCTAAATTAATAGGTAAATCACGCTGTGGATTATATAACAATAATGATTTTTCTTCTTGAATGTCAAGAACATATCTTCCATCATTAAAAACAAATTGACTTGATCCTTTTACACAAAAATGAAATTGAATAAAAGTATTATCTATAGCACGTTGAACGCCAGTGTTAATATCCCTTTCATTCTTATAAGTTAACACATAAAACCCATCATCTATTTTTGTTTCATTAAAAGTCCCTTTAGCGACATTTTTTAAACTTTCTTTAGCAATATTTTTATCTTCACTATTTAGATTCATTCTAAACTAATTAACTTAAAAGCACTGTTATTGTTGCAAAAGTATGATATTTATCAGTATTTCATCGTCAAATAAGTTTAAAAAACCACAAACGATATTAAAAGTTCTTTAAGCGTTATTTTTTAAGCAGCTCTACTTTTATTTTTGCGAACGCAATTCCGAATTCAATAAATGGAGCAATATAATATTTCAAAAGGAAATTCTTTTTATGCAATTGGTTTAAGTTATAAAAAAGCTGATGCAGAGATAAGAGGTCATTTTAGTCTAGATGATACCTCAACAACTGCAATTTATAATCAAGCAAAAGCTAATGGTATTGAAAGTTTAGTTGTAACATCTACATGTAATCGAACTGAAATATATGGGTTTGCACAACACCCATACCAACTTATACAGTTACTTTGTGATAATACAAAAGGTACTGTTGAGGAATTTCGTGAAGTTGCCTACATCTATAAAAACAAAGAAGCTGTTTCACATTTATTTAAAGTAGGTTCTGGATTAGATAGTCAGATTTTAGGAGATTTCGAAATTATAAGTCAATTAAAAGTAAGCGCAAAAATCTCTAAAAAACATCATTTACTTAATGCTTTTTTAGAGAGATTAGTAAATGCTGTTATTCAAGCTAGTAAACGCATTAAAACAGAAACAGAAATTTCTTCAGGAGCAACTTCAGTTTCTTTCGCTTCGGTCCAATATATCTTAAATAATATTGAAAATGTTTCAAGTAAAAATATTTTACTCTTTGGAACAGGGAAAATAGGTAGAAATACGTGTGAAAATTTAGTAAAACACACTAAGAATGAGCAAATCACACTTATTAATAGAACTAAAGATAAAGCTGAAAAAATTGCAGGAAAATTTAATCTTATTGTAAAAGATTATGCTAATTTACAAGAAGAAATCAATGCTTCTGATATTTTAATTGTTGCTACTGGTGCTCAAAACCCAACAATAGATAAACAATTAATTCAAAGCAATACATCACTTTTAATTTTAGATTTATCAGTCCCAAAAAATGTAAGTGAAGATGTTAAAGAATTAAATAATGTGTCTTTAGTACATCTAGATCATTTATCTCAGATTACAGATGAAACTTTAGAAAAACGAAAAGAGCACATTCCTATTGCCGAAGCAATTATTGAAGACGTAAAAAAAGAGTTTAACGATTGGCTAGAAACTCGAAAATTTGCTCCTACTATTAAAGCATTAAAACTCAAATTGTTAAATTTTGCTGCTTCTGAATTAGAAACACAACGTAAAAAAACCTCTGATTTTAATGAAGCGCAAGCTGAATTAATTAGCAATAATATAATTCAAAAAATCACGAATCATTTTGCGCATCATTTAAGAGATAACGCAATTCCTACAGATGAAAGTCTTGAACTTATTAAAAAAGTCTTTCAATTAGAAGAAATCACAAAAAATGTCTAAAATATTACGAATTGGTACTCGCGATAGCGAATTGGCGTTATGGCAAGCCAAAACCGTGCAACATATACTTGAACAATTAGGTCACAAAACAGTTTTAGTTCCTGTAAAATCAACTGGAGATATTGTTCTTGATAAACCACTTTATGAGTTAGGTATTACGGGTATCTTCACAAAAACATTAGACATTGCGATGTTAAATGGAGATATTGATATTGCTGTACACTCTTTAAAAGATGTACCAACGGTATTACCTCAAGGCATTGTACAAGCTGCTGTTTTAAAACGTGGCAACATAAGAGATACCCTTGTTTATAAAAATAACGAAGAATTTCTGGGGGCTCGAAATGCAGTAATTGCAACAGGAAGTTTACGTCGTAAAGCACAATGGTTAAACAGGTATCCTACACATACTATTACAGATATTCGAGGTAATGTAAATTCTCGTTTACAAAAACTAAACGATAATGAGGATTGGAATGGCGCTATATTCGCTGCTGCTGGTTTAGGTCGAATTGGATTACGTCCAGAAGAAGCTATTAATCTAGAATGGATGGTTCCTGCTCCTGCTCAAGGTGCTATTATGATTACTGCTTTAGAAAATGATGAACATACTCGAGCAGTTTGTGCAGAAATTAATCACAAAGAAACCGAAATATGTACAGGAATTGAACGTAAGTTTTTAAACTTATTAGAAGGTGGGTGTACTGCTCCTATTGGTGCAATTGCATATATTAAAAAAGGGAAAGAGGATATTGAAGGGGAAGGAGAAGTTTTATTTCACGGTGTATTATTAAGTACAGATGGAAGTAAAAAAATAGAAGTAAAACGTACTGAAAAACTAGGAGCACATCATGATATAGCTTCTTACTGTGCTAACTTTATTATTGAACGTGGTGGAAAACGTTTAATGGATGATATTAAAATCTCGAATAAAAAAACCAACATCTTTTCAACTAAAAAATTAACTAATAGTCAAAAAGATCTGTTTCACAATACTATTAAAGTAGAAAGTGATGATTTTATTAAAATTAGCTTGAATAGAATTAAGCCTCGTATTTTAAAATCTGAAATTCAAAATGTGATTATTACAAGTCAGAATGCTGTTGAAGCATTGATTACTAACTACTCTTCGGAAGAATTACAATTTAAGAACATATATTGTGTTGGGAGACGTACTAAGCGATTAATAGAGCGTAAAATAGGCAAGGTTACACATTCAGAAAATAACGCTAAAAAACTAGCTAATTATTTAATCGAATTTATTGAAGGCACAGAAGTAACCTATTTTTGTAGTGATTTACGTTTAGATGATTTACCAGCAATTCTAACAGAAAATAATATCACTGTAAAAGAAGTAGAAGCTTACAACACTAAATATGATAGTATAAAAATTGATGATACTATTGAAGGAACTATGTTTTATAGTCCATCAACAGTGCAAAGTTTTATATTAAAAAACGAAGCCAATAGCATTGCTTTTTGCATTGGTGAAAGCACAGCTAAAGAAGCAAAAAAACATTTTAAAGACGTAAGAATTGCTAAAATTCCAACCGTTGAAAGTGTTATCGAATTAGTTAATTTACATTATGCTAAAGGATAAAAAACAAATTACTAAGTAACAAAATACAGTAGGTATCTACTAATAAAAATATGGGTATAAAAAACGATTTATATTTAAGAGCTTTAAAAGGAGAAACTGTTGAACGTCCTCCTGTATGGATGATGCGTCAAGCTGGACGTTATTTACCAGAGTTTATGGCTATTCGTGAAAAATATGATTTTTTTACACGCTGTCGCACTCCTGAGCTAGCAAGTGAAATTACTGTACAACCTATACGTCGTTATGGTATGGATGCAGCTATACTGTTTAGTGATATTTTAGTGATTCCTCAGGCGATGAATATTGAAGTAGAAATGAAGCCAGATTTTGGGCCTTACCTACCTAATCCTGTTCGCAATCAAAAAGATGTAGATAATGTTATTGTTCCGGATGTTAATGTAGAGCTTGATTATGTAATGCAAGGTATAAAAGCAACTAAAGAACTTTTAAATAATGAAATCCCTTTAATTGGATTTGCTGGATCACCTTGGACAATCTTATGTTATGTTATTCAAGGGCAAGGGAGTAAAAATTTTGATAAAGCTAAAGGATTTTGTTTTACACAGCCTGTTGCAGCGCATCAATTACTTCAAAAAATAACAGATACTACTATAGCATATTTAAAAGCAAAGGTAAAAGCAGGTGTTAATGCTGTTCAAATTTTTGATTCTTGGGGCGGAATGTTATCACCTACAGATTATCAAGAGTTTTCTTGGCAATACATTAATCAAATTATCGAAGCATTAAAAGATGATGCTCCTGTAATTGCTTTTGGAAAAGGATGCTGGTTTGCTTTACAAGATATGGCAAAAAGTAATGCTGCTGCTTTAGGAATAGACTGGACGGTGTCTGCAAGAAATGCGCGCTACCTAACTGGTGGAAATATAACTCTGCAAGGTAATTTTGATCCATCCCGATTATTATCGCCGCCTTCAGACATCAAAAAAATGGTTACCCTAATGATTAATGAATTTGGGAAAGATAAATATATTGTAAATTTAGGTCACGGAATTTTACCAAATATTCCTCTCGATAATGCCAAAGCATTTATCGATGCTGTAAAAGAATATAATGCTTAAAAATATAACAGAAGGAATAAAAGCATATAGTCAAGCTCTTGAGTTAATGTCTAAACTCAAGCTCTGGAAATATTTTGCAATTCCGATTGTTATAAGTCTCATTACTTTTGTTTCTATTTTTATTGCCGCTTATGGGCTATCAGATAATTTAGGACATTATATTGCTAAAATTTGGATTTGGGATTGGGGTAAAGATACTTTTACTACTTTTAGTGAAATAGTAGGAGCTGCTATAATTATTGTAATTGGATTAATTTCTTATAAACACATCATAATGGCTATTTCTGCACCATTTATGAGTCCTGTATCAGAGAAAATAGAAACGCATTTAATTGGATATGATGCAGAACATCAACACAGAAATACATCTTTTCAAGAACAACTTATTAGAGGTCTTAAAATAAATATTAGAAATTTATTTAGAGAGCTTTTTGCTTCTATCATCATTATTATAGGTGGGTTTATCGTTCCTTTTATTGGGAATTTTATTTCGACCATTCTCTTATTTGTGATTCAGGCTTATTATGCAGGCTTTGGTAATATGGATTATACTTTAGAGCGTCATTTTAGATATAAAGAAAGTATTCGCTTTGTACAGCGTAATCGCGGGGTTGCTATCGGTAACGGTATTGTATTTATGTTGTTTTTATTAATTCCTGTTATTGGTGTTATTATTGTTTTACCGCTATCTGTAACAGCAGCATCCATTAAAACTGTTGAGTTACTAAAATCTAACCCAAAACAAATCGAGTTTAAAATGGCAGATATTAAATCTGATGAAATAGAAAAGTTATAATCAAATGTTTGAATTTGATTATTTTCATATTAATCCAATTGACACAAAAGACACATGGTCTTTATGTGATTTTGTAGTTTCTAATGAAGATCGTCTAAAATCGTTTTTCCCAGAAACATTAGCTCAAAATTTAACTCCTGATCTGTCTAAACGCTTCACTGAAAAAAAAGTACAACAATTCAAGAATAAAGAAGAGTTTCTATTTACTATAAAGGAAAAAGAATCACATCATATCTCTGGTTTAGTTTATTTAAAAGAATTAGATTGGGAGAAAAAACAAGGTGAATTTGCATATTGTATAGGATACCAATATGAAGGCAAAGGCTTAACTAGTAAATCAATAAAAATACTATCGCAATATGCGTTTAATAACTTAAAGTTGAAAACACTTCAAATTATAGTTCATAAAACAAATATTAGCAGTATCAAAGTTGCTGAAAATTGTGATTTTACCTGGCAACGCACTTTAAAAAACGCATTTACTCCACCTGGTAAGGAGTCATTAGACATGGAGTTGTATGAATTATATTATGAAAGATAAATTTTATCAATACATACAGGAATTACAAGATCAAATTACTTCTAAATTAGAGGTAATTGACGGTACAGGAAAGTTTCAAGAAGATTTATGGAAACGCCCTGAAGGCGGTGGTGGTAGAACTCGTGTTATCGAAAACGGTACCGTTTTTGAAAAAGGAGGTGTTAATATTTCTTCAGTTCACGGAAAACTCCCAGATACAATGCAAAAATATTTTGGAGTTGAAGATGCTGATTTTTATGCCTGTGGATTAAGTTTAGTATTACATCCAAAAAATCCAATGGTACCTACAGTACATGCTAATTGGCGGTATTTTGAAATGTATAACCAACAAGGTGAATTAGTCGATAGTTGGTTTGGTGGAGGGCAAGATTTAACACCTTACTATTTATTTAAAGATGACGCAACTCATTTTCATCAAATTTGTAAAATAGCTTGTGATAAGCATCATCCAAAATTTTACTCAATATATAAAACAAAATGTGATGAGTATTTCTGGAATGCACATCGAAATGAAGCTCGTGGTATAGGAGGTTTATTTTTTGATTACTGTAAAGCATCAGAAGAGATGACCATGGAAAACTGGTATGATTTTGTAACCGAAGTAGGGAATAGTTTCCTTGAAAGTTATGTGCCAATCGTTAAAAAAAGAAAAGATTTATCTTATGATAATACACACCGTGATTGGCAAGAAATTAGACGTGGACGTTACGTTGAATTTAATTTAGTTCATGATAAAGGCACACTTTTCGGTTTAAAAACTAATGGTCGTATCGAAAGTATTTTAATGAGCTTACCACCTCATGTGCAGTGGGTTTACGATTATCATCCTAAAGAAGGAAGCAAAGAAGCTAAACTTTTAGAAATTTTAAAACAACCTATAGATTGGGTTTAATCATTATTTAAAAACTACTAACTAATATGTGGCGATTATTTAAACGCGTATTTTTAATTATTAACTGGAAAACATTTGTAATCACCAGTTTGGCAATAGCTTCTACATCTATTTGTTTACATTTTGAAATTAAAGCTGATTTCCCATTAACTCTAATAGGAACTGCTATTGTATTTCCAATTGTGTTTTCTATTGGAGGCGCATACAAACGTCGTGAAGTTGCTTTAGACGAATATGGTTCTATAAAAGCACATGGTAGGTCTTTATATTTTGCAGTATCTCATTGGCTAGAAAATCCACCTGAAGAACTTAAAACAGAATTAAAAATACATCTTGGTGGCTTATTAAGTTCTTGCAAGGAAATTTTCACACAACCCGTTAGTGATTTAGAAAAAAACGAAAAAGAAGTATATCATAGCTTTAATAAGTTATCCCAATTTATAAAAACAATGCGTACTCATGGTCTACCATCTGGAGAAGCATCTCGTTCTAATCAATTTTTAAGTAAAATGATGATTTCTTTTGAGCGAATAAAACATATTTATCAGTATAGGACTCCACGAACACTGCGTACCTATAGTGATATTTTTATAGTGATATTGCCCATAATTTATGGACCTCATTTTGCAGAAAGTGTATCCAGCTATAGTTATGGGTTACAATTTGCTGTTCCTGTTTTATTTAGTGTTATTTTAGTAGCATTAGATAACATACAATCACATTTAGAGAATCCTTTTGATCAACAAGGAGAGGATGATGTATATATTAATGCGGATAAGTTTATTAGGAATTTAGATTAGTTATGGAGCATTACAGAAAGCTAGAGAAAATGTATCTCAATGCTAATTTTAATAAAGAAATTTATCAATCTACAACTGTTAAAATTGATAAAGAGTTAGCACAAATACAACTCACTATAGAGCCTAAGTATTTTCATGCATTAGGAGCAATTCATGGATCGGTATATTTTAAATTGTTAGATGATGCCGCATTTTTTGCTGTAAATTCAATTGTTAAAGATGTATTTGTACTTACTACTAACTTTAATATTAATTTAGTACGTCCAGCTAATGAAGGGATTATTACTGCCATTGGAAAGGTGAAATTTAAATCAAAGCATTTGTTTATTGCAGAAAGCACCTTAGTAAATGAAAATGGAAAAGAGATTGGATTTGGTTCTGGGCATTTTGCAAAAAGTAAAATTGCATTAACTGAAGATATAGGATATAAATTATAAAATATGTTCCCATTAAGAAGAAACAGACGTTTGAGAAACAATGAAACTATTCGTGGTTTAATAAGAGAAAATAGTATTACAGCAAACGATTTTTTAGTACCCCTTTTTATTGTAGAAGGTGAAAATGTTAAAGAAGAAATCGCATCAATGCCTAATTATTATCGATACAGCTTAGATACTTTAGAAGAGGAATTAAAAGAACTTTGGTCATTGGGTTTAAAATCAGTTTTACTCTTTGTAAAAGTACCTGACAATTTAAAAGATAATGCAGGTAATGAAGCCTTAAACCCTAACGGATTAATGCAACGTTCCATAAAGTTAATTAAAAGTTTGTATCCCGAAATGATTGTGATGACAGACGTGGCATTAGATCCATATTCATCTTATGGTCATGATGGAATTGTTGCAAACGGAAAAATTATTAATGATGATACAGCAGATTTTTTAGCACAAATGAGTTTATCACATGCCCAAGCTGGTGCTGACTTTGTTGCACCTAGCGATATGATGGATGGCCGTATTTTGCTAATCCGTGAAACTCTTGAAGATAATGGATTTACAGATGTAGGTATTATGAGTTATAGTGCTAAATACGCATCTGCTTTTTATGGTCCGTTTCGTGATGCTTTAGATTCTGCCCCTGTTGATATGCTAGATATTCCTAAAGACAAAAAAACATATCAAATGGACTCTGCTAATCGTATCGAAGCACTTCGTGAAACAGAAATGGATATTGATGAAGGAGCAGATATTATTATGGTAAAGCCAGGGATGGCGTATTTAGATATTGTTCGTGACGTAAAAAATGAATTTGATGTTCCTGTTGCGGTTTATCAAGTGAGTGGTGAATATGCAATGATTAAAGCTGCAGCAGAAAAAGGATGGCTTAATCATGACGAAGTTATGCTAGAAAGCATAATCGCTTTTAAACGTGCTGGAGCCAATATCATTGCTAGTTATTTCGCTAAAGATGTGATTAGAATTATAAGTGTATAGAATATTTTGTTCTAAGAAAATTCTTATTTTTTTAGATTTATTTTCGTAGATTTAATTTAAATTTTAAATCTATGAAAAACACTACTGCTCTTAAGCTTGAAAATTCTAGTAAATCAAAATCTATTAAAAAAGTTATAAGGGAAAGTCATACTTCTGAATTAATTATAGGCTTTTGCGGACCAATCGGAACTGATATTCATTTTGTAGTTGATAGATTTGCATCTATTATTAAAGATGATTATAATTATAGAGTAGAAAAAATAACTTTAAGCCAATTAATTCAGCAATACTCTACAAATTACGATTATGATTCTAAATTTGATTCTAAATTTGATTATTATCAAAAATCTATTGATTCTGGAAATTCTATGAGATCTAAATACGATTCTAGTATTTTAGCTGAATTAGCAATTAATGAAATAGCTGTTGATAGAGAAACAAGAGATGATGATAGAGTATGTTATGTAATTGATTCAATTAAAAATAAAGAAGAGTTAGAACTTTTTAAATTGGTTTATAACGATCTTTTTTATTTTATTGGCGTGTTCTCGCATTTAGAAAATAGAATTAATTACTTAGAAGATATTGGGTTAAAAAGAGATGAAATCTATTTATTAATTGATAGGGATTCAGGAGAAGAGATTCAGTTTGGTCAAAAAGTTACAGAAACATTTATTGAATCTGATTTTTTTATTAGAATTGATAAAAGCTCACATACGTCTATTGACCCTAAAATTAAAAGGTTTTTAAATTTAGTTTTTTGCAATGAGATTATCACTCCCACTAAACATGAGAATGCAATGTATCTTGCAGCTGCAGCTGCAGGAAATTCTGCTTGTTTAAGTAGGCAAGTTGGTGCATGCTTAACTGATAATGAAGGTAATGTTTTGTCAGTTGGGTGGAATGATGTTCCAAAATTTGGAGGAGGTGTTTATCAATATTCTGAAGATGACCCTATTGGTCAAAATGATAATAGATGTATGAATTTGAAAGGGGGCGTTTGTTTTAATGATCTTGAAAAATCAATCATAAAAGGAGACTTAATAAAAGAATTTATAAAAAGTGGAATAATAAAAGATATAGATAAAAATAAAGCTATTGAGTTACTCGAAAAATCTCGGATAAAAGAATTAATAGAATTTTCTAGAGCTGTTCATGCTGAAATGCATGCAATTATTTCAGCTGGTAAAAAGTCTAATGAAGGTATACAAAATGGAACTCTTTATTGTACAACATATCCATGTCATAATTGCGCTAGGCATATAATAACTTCAGGTATAAATGAAGTATATTTTATTGAACCATATAGAAAAAGTTTAGCTATGAAACTACACAGAGATTCTATAACTGAAGATATATCTAAAAAAGATAGAGTACGAATTCTAATGTTTGAAGGGGTTTCTCCAAAATCATATATTCATTTTTTCAAAATGAATAAAAATAAACGAAAAGACAATGGGAAAAAACTAATACATTTGTCAAAAAATATAAGTCCAAAAAAAACGTTATCTTTAAAAGCAATTCCTGTTTTAGAAGGAGAAGTAACAAAAAGTTTAAAAAACAAAAAATTAATTGATATTGAAAATGGCTAATAAAAACCAATTAAAGATTAATTTTCCATCTTCAAACTCCACAAATGGAATAAAAATAACTACCAATCAAAAAGGAAAAGTTATAAGTTTGAATAATAGAGCTTCTATATATAAGAGAATAATTAATCGAACCAATTAATTTTTGATTTTAATAAAGTAAAAAATCTATAAATACACTTAGTTAATTGCTCAGAAGCACTTCGCAAAATCTAAATGAGCATTGATAAGATTCAAATATTATAATATTTCGCTAAAGATGCCGTGAAACTTATAAGTTAATACAAGGTTAATACATTACTTTTTTTAAAACTTTCAATGGTTTCTTCTATTTTTGAGATATGAAGAAAAATATCAAAACCTTAATTATTGCTTCTATATTAGGGTTAATTGCTCTATCTTTTATTCAAGGTTACCTTATTAATAATACTTATAAGCTTAAAAAAGATACGTTTATAGATGAGACTAAACGTTCCATTTCTAGGTTTGATGATAATCTTATTGCCATTGATACGCTTTATGAGAGAATATTTGATCATTTAGTATTAAAAATTTCAGAATATGAGCTAGGTCATATCAAAAAACTTGACATTTTAAATGACCTACATCTAGTTAAAGACTCTATTAATACAACATATATTAATGCTTATCAAAAGGAGTTTGAAAAACGAAAAATCAAATATCCTTTAAACTATCAAAAACGTTTAAAATCAATTATCATATTTAAAAATACTAAAAACGATACGCTTTATTTTGAATCCAATAATCAAAAAATGCAACACGTTTTAGGAGCATCTTTTAATCCTGAAAACGAATATGCTGTAAATAATTCAAAAGTACGGACCGATTATAGTAGAGATTATATTGATGGTGTTGGGGAATGGCAAACTTTAAATATTGATTTTGAATTGGCGACCGAAGATTTCATTAATTTAGACGATTGGAAACTTATCGTTTTGGGAAGAATGATGGGTTCATTAACCTTATCGATCCTTATTTTTATTTTAGTAATTGGCTTACTCTACTACTCCATTAAAAATTTAATTACTCAAAAGAAAATTGCAGATATAAAAACTGATTTTATAAATAATATTACTCACGAATTTAAAACACCTTTAGCTACATTGGCATTAGCCACAAAAATGCTTGAAAAAGAAGAATTAAAGTCACAACCTGAAACTACCGAATCTACTATTAAAACTATTAATCGACAAAGTCAGCGTTTACAAAAATTAATCGATCAGGTTTTGGATAATAGTTTAAGTGCTAACGATATTCAACTTGATAAAACCCCTTTAAAAGCTGCTGATTATATTAACAATGTTCTTGATGATTTTTTACTTTCGGTAAAAGATCAGCATATCGAATTAATGAGAAATATTAATTCTGATGCAATCATTTATATTGATAAGT
The DNA here is from genome assembly GCA_003443635.1 of Flavobacteriaceae bacterium. Lineage (NCBI taxonomy): Bacteria > Pseudomonadati > Bacteroidota > Flavobacteriia > Flavobacteriales > Flavobacteriaceae > Flavobacteriaceae bacterium. Next base: position 243,485 of record CP031964.1, read on the forward strand.
TTTATTTTACTACAGCTCTATTCAATATTTTGGAGAACGCAATTAAATACTGTCAAGATAATTTTAAAATACATTGTAAATTATCTTCAACTTCAACTCATTTTATAATATCAATCTCTGACAATGGTATTGGCATTTCAGAACAACATAAAAAACAAGTTTTTGATAAATTTTTTAGAGTAGATCAGAACGAAGTTCATAACGTAAAAGGATTAGGGTTAGGTTTGTATTATACTAATGAAATTATAAAAGCGCACCAAGGAGAAATTGTTGTAGATAGTAAATTAAATAAAGGAAGTATTTTTAATATTATAATACCTTTAAAGCAATAAAAATGAAAGATCTTCAAAAATATATTTTATTAGCTGAAGATGATCAAGATTTTGGAAATCTGTTAAAGCAATATTTAGAAATATCTGGATTTAATGTGAATTGGGCAAAAGATGGCAAAGAAGCTCTAAAATTATTTCAACAAAGTACTTTTAATCTTTGTGTCTTAGATGTTATGATGCCAAAAATAGATGGCTTTACTTTAGCTGAACAGCTCATCGAATTAAATCCCGAAACGCCTTTCATTTTCTTAACAGCTAGAAAAATGAAAACTGATAAGATAAAAGGGCTTAAACTAGGTGCAGACGACTATATAGTAAAACCTTTTGAAGCTGATGAATTGGTATTACGATTAAATAATATTTTAAAAAGAACCTCTAAATCAATTAATACTTTTTCTAATGAAAATAGCATAAAAATTAATCATTATACTCTTAATTTAAAACGTTTAGAATTAACTTGTAACGATTACAAAAAACAACTCACACAAAAAGAAGGAGAGCTCATTCTCTTCCTATACAAACACAAAAACCAGCTTTTAAAACGTGAAGACATTTTAAAAGCTGTATGGGAAAATGACGATTTTTTCTCTGGTAGGAGTATGGATGTTTTCATTAGCAGATTACGTAAATATTTTAAAGAAGATTCATCTATTTCTATCGAAAGTATACGAGGAATCGGTTTAGAGTTTAAGGTAAGTTAATACACTAATAGCAAATAGGTTAATGCTAGGTTAATGCTTGATATTTCTTCTGTTTTTAAAAAATCATCATATATTTTTGTTTCAACATAAATCATTAAAAATCGAACAGATGAAAAGGTTAATTCAAATTTTACTCCTTACAATTATTACAACTGCCGCCTATGCACAGTCAGAACCACCAACACCACCTGAGCCACCAACTCCTCCAGCTCCAGAAAATACAAGTAGCTCGATATCGATAAACAAATCAGATAACAATTTACGTTTTAAAGCAAAATTCGACAAATCTCGTTTTGATAAAGTAAAAGCTTTATTAATAGATAAATTAGGGGAAGATGGTTTAACTATAAATGGAGATACATATAAATGGTCTCAAGAATCTGATGCCTTTAAAGGGACATTAACGAATAGAACCTTAAATTTAAATTTAGACTATAGTGAAGCTAGTAAATCATTGGCCAATCAAGTTGATGAGGTTATGTCTGATTTAAAATATGCTATAAGCAATAGAAATCTTGAAGTTGAAGTTGAACGATCACAAAGAAAATTAGAAAGAGCGCAAAGAGAAATTGAAAGAGCTAAACGTGAGGTAGAAAGAGCGCAAAGAGAAATTGAAAGAGCTAAACGTGAACTAAAACGCGAACTGGAGCGTAAACAAAAAGGTCAAATTAGTAAAGTTAAAAACCTCAAAGAAAAGCTCGAAAAAAGAAAAATTGAAAGAGAAATAGTAATGAAAGAGCGCAAAGAAGAATTAGAACAAAGGAAAGAGGTAATTAAAAAAAGAAAAGTTGAACAGAAAGAAACTATTAAAGCCCTTAAGAAAGAATTAGAAAAACTTAAGGAAAAGGAACAAAAAGAGAAATCTAATTAAACATCACAATAAATTCATTTTTTTTAGAAACTCAATAACTAAAAGTTATTGAGTTTTTTTATTTAGATAATAGCAAACATTTCAATCACAGTGCTTTTTTAACTATTTTAGCATAAATCAAATTAATTAATGAGTTTACTTATTCTCTACGGAGTTTTATCTATCTTTTTTTCATTTCTATGCTCTATTTTGGAAGCCGTATTATTAAGTGTTACACCTACTTATTTAGGTATTAAAAAGAAAGAAGGGAAGGCCTATGCCTCTTCATTAGAAAATTTAAAAAAAGATGTTGACCGACCGTTAATTGCTATTTTAACCTTAAATACAATTGCACATACAGTGGGCGCCATTTTAGTAGGTAAACAAGCTGAAAAAATTTATGGCGGAGGTGATAACTACGGTGTTTTTATTGTGTCAGCAGTGATGACAATATTAATATTAGTCGCTTCAGAAATTATTCCAAAAACCATAGGTGCAACATACTGGAAGCAGCTAACTAATTTCACCTCTAAAGCACTTAATGTTTTAATTTTTCCCTTAAAATGGACTGGTTTATTATGGGTATTACAACTTACTACTAAACTTATAGGAGGAAAAGGACATCACGAAAGCGTACTAAGTCGTGAAGATTTTTCTGCGATGACACAAATGGCAGAAGAGGAAGGGGTGTTTCACGAATCTGAAAGTAAGGTCATTAAAAATCTCATCAACTTTAAAGAAATCTTTGTTAAAGATGTAATGACACCTCGTACGGTTTTAAAAACAGCTTCCGAAACCATGAGCATACAGACATTTTATGATGAAAATCCAAATCTAAAATTTTCAAGGATTCCTATTTACAGTGACAATCCAGATGAGATTACTGGATATTTTTTAAAAGATAATTTATTAGAAGCCATTATTAAAGGTAATGGAGAAAAACCTTTAAAATCTATATTAAGAGAGTTAACAGTAACCACACGTAATTTTCCTATTCCAAATTTATTTGAAGATCTTATTGCCAAACGTGAGCATATTGCCTTAGTTGTTGACGAATATGGTTCTGTAAGTGGTATTGTTACTCAAGAAGATGTGATTGAAACTTTACTTGGTCTAGAAATTATGGACGAGAGTGATAATGTGGCTGACTTACAACTATTAGCTCGTAAAAGCTGGGAAACCAGAGCTAAACGCTTAGGGTTAATTGACGAAAAAAAACCAGAGAACTAATGGAAATGGAAACCTGTACTATAAATACTCCTTTAGGTATTGCAAAAATTACTGGTGATGAAACAGGGTTATCTGCAGTTACTATTTTAAGTAATGAAACATCTGTTTCTGATACAATTCCTGATGTGCTTCAAGATTGTGTTTATCAACTTCGAGAATATTTTAATGGCGAACGCAAACAATTTGACTTAAAATTAAATCCTGAAGGCACCGAATTTCAAAAACGCGTTTGGGAACTTTTATTAGAAATTCCTTATGGAAAAACCCTATCTTACCTAGAACTTTCTAAACGTTTTGGAGATATAAAAGCAATTCGAGCTGTAGCTAGTGCAAATGGTAAAAATCCTTTTTGGGTGATTGTACCTTGCCATCGTGTTATTGGTAGCGATGGGAGTTTAACTGGTTATGCTGGTGGTATTCATCGCAAAAAATGGCTGCTAGAACACGAAAGTCCTTATAAACAACAATCGTTGTTTTAAAATCTTATTTTTCCTTTTCTAACTCTTTAATAAAGTAAGATGGGTAAATCCCTGTTTTTTTATAAAATGCCTTAGAGAATGCTTGGTCTGTATTAAAACCTATATCATTTGCGATAGCCTTAATTGTAAACTTCCTAAATTTTAAATCTTGTTTTAACCTATTTACCACATAATCTATACGTAAATCGTTAATATACTGACTTACGCTTTTTTGTTTGGTTTGATTTAGCACATAAGAAAGGTATTTAGAATTCGTTTTAAAACTTTTAGCTAGTTTATCTAATGTAAGATTTGTTTTTAAGAATTTTTCTTGTGCTTCAAACTTATTAAGAGATTGAGTAATGTGATTAATGGTATCTTGAGAAAGATCTAACTTTTGCTCTTTCTTTATTTTTGAAATTGAATTTTGTTTTTCCACTTCTATCCTTTCTTTAAGAAGTACTTTAAATCGTTTTTTATAACGTCGTTGATTAACATAAAATAATCCCAATCCCAGTAAACTTAGCCCTAAAAGAATTGAAATAATCAATCGTATTTTTGATGTTATTGCATTTTCATTTTTAAGCGAGGCTATTAATTGTTCTCTGTCTTCAATGAGATTAGGGATGTCATATTCAGTTTCGAGTTTATTGTTTATGTATTTGTAATTGATATCAAGAATGCTATCAACTGTAATTAATTTATCTAGATATTTCAATTGATTTTCATTATCTACTAAATTTTTATAATGATTGACTAATCCTAAATAAGTTAGTTTAGTTTCTGGAATAAGGTAATTAGACGTTTGAGTTAACGAGTCAATTTTATTGTAGTAAAGTAGTTTTTGTTCATCATTATTTAACGCTTCGTAAGATTTCCCTAAATAAAAATAGGCATCAATAAGTTTATATATTTCAAAATCTAACCTGTTGTTTACATCTTGCAATTTTGGAAGAGTCAATATAATTTTTTCGATACTACTTTTAAACTGACCATCATAATAATCAAATATACCATCATTAAGAACAAGAAGATATTTAAGAGCATTTCCTTTCCCTATCTTCAAACCTTCACTGTTTAATGTTTTAGCAGAATCTAATTCTTTATTAAGCCTATAAGTTCTAACTAGTTCAAACAATGTATTTAAATAAGGTTCTAAATAACCTTCTCTGTCTTCTGGATTTAGCTTTAAACGGTTTTCATCAAATTTTAAATTCTTTTTAAAAATCGAAATTGCTCCTTCAAAGTCTCCATAATCTCTCTTAATAAGCCCAATATTATAATTCGTATAATTTATCCGAAAATTATTAGTTACTGGACTCAATAAATTCAATTCTTTCAAGTAATAGTTTAATGCTTCTTGAAAATTCCCCTCTATACGCTCTATATATCCTTTTTTTCCAAATAAAGCAGCTGGGTACCTTTGGTTTTTAAATTCTGTTTTATTAATCAAGGTAATTGCGCTATCAATATAAGTAGTTGCTAGGTCATAATTATTATCATAAAAATCTGCAAAAAGATGATACCCTTTTAAAATTTCTTCAATATTGGTTTCTAATTTCGCTTTTTTTAGATACGTATTAATGTATTGCTTGCCCTTTTCTGTATACTCGTTAATGTAATAAAGAGAATCTAGTTCATTATAGGATTTAGATAATATTGAATCAGGTGCTTTAGTTTCTTGAGCGTAAAGTGATGAAATCATCATTATAATGATTCCAATTTGGAAGATATTTTTAAGGCATTTCATACTTCTCAAAAGAACTATAAGCTAATTTAATTCTAAACAAAAATATTTAAAATGGCATTTTTAAAATAAAATATCCTCACAAAAAGGTGTTAAATATTAAAATACTATATATCAGCTAATTAAATTAAGTATTCTTACCGTATTTTCAAGGAAAACACACTGTATTTCTTTGTTTAGATGTTTATCTCAGCCTTATGTTTGTTTAAAACATTATAAAAAATGAAGATAAGATTTTTACTATTACTTTGCTTTGTCTTTAGTATTCAACAAGGCAACACACAAGATTTAAAAACGCATAAATTATTTCCTCCAGATACTACTATCGTTGACGATTTTAACTTTTTAAAGCAAGAACTTCAAGGCAAGCAATTAGTGATGCTTGGAGAACTTACACATCAATATGGTACCATTTTCGAGATGAAAGCTCGTGTTATTGAATATCTCCATCAAGAGTTAGGATATACCACTATCGCCATGGAATCTTCTATGTATGATATGTGGAAAATGAACAAAGAAGGCTTTACACCAGAAAAATTTAACGAAACTGTTTATGGCGTATGGTCAAAAACCAAGGAGTTCCAACGTCTCGTTAGCTATGTAGACGAGAATAAATTGAAAGTGTTTGGTTTTGATTCTCAGGTAGATCATACCGACAATTTTATAGATGATTTCTTCGATTACTGCGAAGACAATCATATCGAAATACAGGTTGAAGAAGAAGATATGGCTATCGTTATGCAAGGCGTTTTAGATAATTATTATTTTGAAGAATATGATATGAAATTTTCTGTTTATGAAAAGGAATTAGAACGTATTATCAAAAAAATAAACACTTTTGAATCTACAGATTTAAACTACCACTGGAGTCAATTTGCAAAAAACATATTAGCAACGTCAAGAGATGCCTATTATAATCAAGAAGACATACGTTCTGTCAATTTTATTAATGAACAACACAATATTCGAGATGCTCAAATGGCAGATAATGTATTGAGTTATATGAATAGGCATCCCAAAGAAAAAATTGTGCTATGGGCAGATAATATTCACGTGATTAATGAAATAAAAAGTCTTGAAACTCCCTTGTTAAATAAATTTATATCTATGGGAAATTATATTAAAAAGGCTTTAAATGATAAGGTATATAGTCTTGCTACGCTACACGCTAATGATTCCATTTTTTCTTTGAATGAATGGAATAAAACACCAATACAGGAAAATTCTTTTGAATATGATTTGAAAAATTTAGGAGAACCTTATCTTTTTATAAGTTCAAATCAAGAAGCCATGCAAACTCCCAAAACACATAGATTATTTAGTTACTTGAATTTTTATGAATCTAGATTAGATGAGCTTCATGATGGTTATATCTTTATAAAATATGCTGAAGATTCAAGCCCTAATATTAAAAAATCGAAAAAAATAGAAGAGTTTGAAGTTGTATTAACGGATACATCAAAAGTTGAAAAGGCGAAATTAAAAAAAGAGCAAAACACCACCTATTTAACTGGTAAAATTATAGATGCTGAAACGAATGCCCCTGTGGCTTTTGCCAATTTAATTTTAAAAGAGCAGGAAATCTATAGAATTTCTGATGATGAGGGATACTTTAAAATTCCTGTAAATGCTAATCTTCTCAATACAGCATCAGTTAATATATCGTCTATGGGGTTTACTTCTCAAAATATCCCTCTTAATCAGCTAAACAAAACTGTTAAGTTAAATCCTAGCTTGGATCAACTTGATGAAGTTATTGTAATAGGTTATACAACACCTTTAGCTGTATTAAAAATAGCAGTAAAAAACATAAAATTTAATCATCCTATTACACCATTCAATTATCATAGGTATACAAAAACTTTAATGAATAAAGATGATGAAGACATTATTGATATTGACTTATTTACTAAAGAATATGATGAGGGTTATCGGCAGCTCAATAGAGCTAATCGTAGGGTAGATCAAATAAAATGGAATAAAAATGATTTAGGAAAACGATTGAAAAACACAAGTCAATTATTTGGTTATGCACGTCAAAATGCAAATGCTTTACGATATTCTAATATTGTACATCGTAGAAAATATAAAAAATTTGATTTGGAGTTTGTAAAATCAAAAGACCCAAAAGATGATGGTATGTATATCATCCAGTTTAAAACCGAACGCAATAAATGGAATTATACTAATAGGGGGCATTCTACTACTTACAGTGGTTTTATATATATTAATAGAGATGACTATGCTATAACAAAAGTTATCGAAAATTGGGAGACCTCTTTAACTACAGAAGAAATTTTAAAATACAATTACTTTGGTAGTAATACTCCACAAAATCTTGATGAAATAAGAGAAATAAAAGTCAAAGAAGAGAACATTAATGAGTATAAAGCGCATAGTGATGGGAAATATTATGCTAGTTATGTATTTAAAAGAGACTATAGAGAACACATTCTAAAAACTGGTGAGAAAACCAATTACATCTTTCAATCTAATGCTTCTCTTTTTAATATTGAAACTGATAATTTAGAAGTCATTGAATATGATCATTACAGACAAAATGAAACTGTTTTAAGACGCGTGAAGTATGATGAAGTTTTCTGGAATTCGTTTGATAATGATTTATACTTAAAATTAAAGCAAGGCTAAATTAATAAGCAATGTGTAATATTTTATATCTTTAAATGTTATAAAATCATTGCTTATGAAATTCTTAAAAAAGTTTTTAAAATGGTTCATAGGAATCATCGGAGTTCTAATTATTACAGCATATATTTTTGATTACGAATATATTCTAAAAGGAATAAGAGTTGTATATTTTACAGGGCATACTACTGCTTTTATTGATGATTATCCTTATTTTGAAAATGATGTAATTAAAAAAGGTGTAGAAACCGACGCTTGGCCTTTAGATAACAACTATAATACTGTAACTGCTACCGAAACATTAAAAAAAACCAATGACGAATTAGGAACTGTAGCTTATCTCATAATAAAAAATGATAGTGTTTTTTATGAATGGTATGCAGATGGTTATAGTAAAGATTCTAAAACTAATTCTTTTTCTATGGCGAAAAGCATCGTGACTTCTTTACTTGGGAAAGCCATTATGGAAGGTCATATAAAAAGTTTAGACCAGCCTATTAGTGATTTTTATCCTCAATACGAAGGTAAAAAAACAACTGTTGGTGATTTATCATCAATGGCTTCTGGCTTAGATTGGGTTGAGCATTATTCAAGTCCTTTTTCAATTACAGCAAGAGCTAATTATGATGATGATTTAGGCGATACTATTTTAGGTTTAGAAATTGTAGAAACGCCAGGAGAATCTTTTAAATATTTAAGCGGAAGCACACAGCTTTTAGGAATGATTATACAGGAAGCAACAGGAAAACAACTAGCAGAATATCTTTCTGAAAGTTTCTGGCAACCTCTGGGCACATCTAATGATGCCTTATGGGAGTTAGATGATGATGAAAATAGATTAGCTAAAGCGTTTTGTTGTATTTCAAGTAATGCAAGAGATTTTGCCCGTTTTGGGAAATTGTATAAAGATCATGGACAATGGAACGGTAAGCAACTATTAGACTCCACATTCGTGGCCACTGCGACACAACCTCGATTTAAAGGACAACCTTATGGTTATGGATTTTGGATTAGTGATTACAAGAACAAGCACATTTTTGCTATGCGAGGTATCCTTGGGCAATATGTAATTACTATCCCTGAAGATGATTTAATTATTGTTCGTTTGGGTCATAAACGAGCCAATAGCTTTTCGAATTCTTTTACTTCAGATTTTTATACTTATATTGATGAAGCATATAGAATGTTGAATTAATAAGGCCTCTCTTTTTTAAAAACAAATATGATCTCTAAACTAAATCTTGAAAATATACTTTTTTTAGATATTGAAACTGTCCCAGAAGAGCGGTATTTTTCAGATTTGGATGAAAGTAAGCAGGCTTTATGGGAACATAAATCTCAATATCAACGCAAAGATGATTATACAGCCGAGGAGTTTTATGAACGTGCAGGTATTTGGGCAGAATTTGGTAAAATAATTTGTATTTCTGTAGGGTATTTTACATTTCAAGGAGATAACAGAATGTTTCGAGTTACATCATTTTATGGAGATGAAGTTATACTTCTAAAAGATTTTAAAAATCTTTTAATTTCTCATTTTAATCAAGCAAAGCACTTATTGTGCGCTCATAACGGAAAAGAGTTTGATTTCCCCTATATCGCACGTCGAATGATTATAAACGATATTGAATTACCATATAAGTTGAATTTATTTGGTAAAAAACCTTGGGAAGTTCCTCATTTAGATACTTTAGAATTGTGGAAATTTGGAGATTATAAAACGTATACTTCTTTAAAATTAATGACAAATGTCTTAGGAATACCATCACCTAAAGATGATATTGACGGAAGTGAAGTATATCGTGTATTTTATGAAGATAATGATATTAATCGTATTATTATTTATTGTGAAAAAGATACTATCGCTGTTGCTCAAATATTTTTAAGGCTACGTCGAAATTCCATTTTAACCGAAGACGAAATTAAACATATATAAAAAAGCCCAGATTTTTACATCTGGACTTTTTAGTATCGATAATTGATGGTTAAAATTAATTATCGCTTAATAAAACGTTTAGTTATTGTTTCTTCTCCTGTAGTAAATCTTATATGATATACTGCTGAAGTTAATTCACTAACATTTATTACCTTATTAATTACCTTTCCTTTTGAGACTACTTGACCTATAATATTATAAACCTCATAACTCAAATCATCAAAATTTGATGATACATTTAATGTATTACCCTGTACTGGATTTGGATATAATACAATGTCGTTAATAGATGATAAACTATTTTGATTTGATAAAATAGGGTTTTCAACTTGCTGTGCCACAGATGAAGTATTTAACTCAACATTATCTAATGCAAAATCTGCTTGCCAAGTTCCTCCCGTTACTCTATTAAATCGTAGCTGAACACTCCCGCCAACATATAATGTTAAATCTATATTAGCAGTATTCCATTGATTTCCTTGATTGCCAGTTAAACTCCAAAGTGAAGTCCAAGTTAATCCACTATCATTACTAGCTTCTAATACTATACTACCAAAATCATTTGATCCAAACATATGATAATTAAAATCAAATGTAGCTGAGGTTTCATTACTTAGATCAAAACAAGGCGAATTTAATATAGCTCTCATATTTGGAAAGCCTGTCCCTTGACCTGAAGCTTCTACATAAACATAAGAATTACCATCTATAGCCGAGGACGGTCCTGTCCCGTTAGATGGAGTGCCATTGGCATCTACTGTCCAATTAATATCATCTGCTGTAGATTGTGTCCAAGCTCCTAAGTTATTTTCAAAACTTTCTTCATATGGAAATGATGTAATACCTCCTGAACATCCTGTTGGAGGTTCGGGAGCTCCTTCAGTTAAACTAATATTGTCTAATGCAAAATCTGCTTGCCAAATGCCTCCCGTTACTCTATTAAATCGTAACTGTACACTTCCTCCAACATATGACGTTAAATCTACATTAGCTGTATTCCATTGATTACCCTGATTTCCTGTACGACTCCATATACTCGTCCATGTCGCTCCATCATCATCACTAATCTCTAAATCTATACTTCCAAAATCATTTGATCCAAACATATGATTCTGAAACGTAAAGGTTGCTTCTGTTAAATTTGAAAGATCAAAACACGGTGAATTCAATATAGATCGAATATTTGGAAAGCCTGTCCCATTTACTGATGCTTCTACAAATACATATGAACTCCCCTCTATAGCAGACGATGGACCTGTCCCTTGTGATGGAGTGCCTCCTGAGTTTACCGTCCAATTGTTATCATCTGCTGTAGATTGGGTCCAAGTTCCTAATCCACTCTCAAAGCCTTCGCTATATGGGAAACTATTGATCCCATTCGAACATCCTGTATTTGTTGGAATATCTAATGTAGTAACATTGACTGTATTACTATTCCCCGACTGATTCCCTGCTGCGTCTTCTGCTCTTACTGTAAAAGCATAGCTTGTACTCGCTGTTAATCCTGTCACTTGATAATTTGTACCTGTTACTGTTGCTACTACTATTCCGTCTTGTGATACATCATAACTCGTTACTCCTACATTATCTGTAGATTGTGTCCAACTTAAATCTGTACTCGTCTGTGTTGTATTACTCGCTGTTAAATTTGTCGGTGCACTAGGTGCTTGCGTGTCTGGTGGTGTTAATGTCGTTACATTTACTGTATTACTATTACCAGATTGATTCCCTGCTGCATCTTCTGCTCTTACTACAAAGGCATAACTCGTACTTTCTGTTAAGCCTACCGCTTGATAATTTGTGCCTGTGACTGTTGCTATTACTATCCCATCTCGCAATACATCATATCCTGTTACGCCTACATTATCTGTAGAAGCTCCCCAACTTAAATCTGTGGTTGTAAGTGTTGTTCCTGACGCTGTTAAATTCGTCGGGGCACTCGGTGATTGTGTGTCTGGTGGTGTTAGCGTGGTTACATTTACTGTATTACTATTCGCTGACTCATTTCCTGCTGCATCTTCTGCTCTCACTATAAATGCATATGATGTGTCTCCTGATAATCCTGTTACTTGATACGTCGTATTTGCTACCGTTGCTATTACTACTCCATCTTGTAATACATCATAGCCTGTTACCCCCACATTATCTGTAGAAGCTCCCCAACTTAAATCTGTACTATTAAATGTCGTATTACTAGACACCAAACTCTCAGGTGCACTAGGTGATTCTGTGTCTGGTGGGTCTAATGTAGTTATGTTTTCTACATTGCTTGCAGGTGATACATTACCTGCCGCATCTTTGGCTGTAATACTAAAACTATAAGATGTACTTTCTATTAATCCTGTTACTTGATATGTTGTTCCTGTAACATTTGCTATAATAATTCCATCCTGAGATACATCATATTCAGTAACTCCTACATTATCTGTAGAAGCAGTCCAATTTAAATCCGTACTCGTTTGTGTGATATTATTAGCTATCAAATTTGTTGGTGCAGTTGGGGATTCTGTATCTGGCGTGACTATATTTACAATGTTACTGGCTATAGATACATTTCCTGCGGCGTCTTTTGCAACAATACTAAAGTTATAAGATGTACTTGCTGTCAACCCTGTTACTTGATGTGTTAAACCTGTTACTGTTGCTATATTAGTTCCATCTTGTAGTATATCATAGTCCGTAACTCCTACATTATCTGTAGAGGCTGTCCAACTCAAATCTGTAGTCGTTTGTGTTGTATTATTCGCCACCAAATTTGTTGGTGCACTAGGTGATTCTGTATCTGGTGGGTCTAAAGTTGTTACATTAACAACGTTACTGGCTACAGATACATTATCTGCTGCATCTTTAGCAACAATACTAAATTGATAATCTGTGCTTTCTATTAAACCTGTTACTTGATATGTTAGACCTGTTACTGTAGCAATAACAGTTCCATCTTGCAGTACATCATAGCCTGTAACTCCTACATTATCTGTTGAGGCTGACCAACTTAAATCTGTGGTGGTTTGTGCAGTATTATTTGCAACTAAATTTGTTGGCGCACTAGGCGCTTCAATATCTGGGCCTGACCCTTGTATTACAATAGTGTAGTCTTCTACCTCTCCAAATTGAAATGTTTCGCATGGCGTTGGTGCTGCGTTGTACTTCATCGATACACGCATTCTTGTTGAGTTTTCTACTGCTCCAACTGGTACAACAAAATTACCGCTAATTGAAGTAGATTGTGATGGTGCTGAAGTTAACACTTGCTCTCCAGGATCTGTAAAATCTCCATTTCTATTATAATCTATCCATACAGAATACGCTTCGTTATAAACTGTCCCTGTCCATGTTGGTGTTATTGTAATTGTATATTGTTCTTCTTTAGTTAGTACTGTAGAGATATTTGTAAAATCTGTATATACTTGTCCAGTAGAACTATTATCAATCGTATTTAATTGTACTCTACTTATAAATTCTTCACTTGCGTTTCCACTAGCTGAATCACAATACGTAATTGGTGCTTCATCTAATGTTGTAAATGCTGTTGAGCTACTATATGCAGAATTATTACCTGAACCACATTTACTTCTTACTTGTACTTCATAATCTGTAGAAGCTGTAAGTCCAGTAAGATTAGAATTAGCTGTTGCTAAATCTAAAATATCTGTCCAAGTAGAAGTGCCGACAACTCTATATCTTAAATCATAAGTTGCTGAAGGAATACTATTCCAATTAATCGTCGCTTCAGTTTGAGTAATCCCAGATGCTACAACATTTGTTGGCACAGATGTTACACATGGAACTGAAACTCCTGTAATTGTAAAATCATCTATAAAAAATCCGCTGTAATCTGTCGAGTAATTTTCTGGTCTATTGTTACTATCTGTTCTAAATCTAAAACGAATTTGAGCATTGGTAGCATTTAATAAAAAACTATTATGTGTTGCATCTACAACTATTTCTTCCATAACCCATTTATTCATTTGGTCACCATCATAAACACGCCCAGAACTATTGTTTTGCTGAAAGGATTCATTAGTACTAGCCTTATCAGCATGATCATTATTAGATGCTGGAGCTTCTGGCTTATTATAAACACCACACAATGGTTGCCATGTAGTTCCATTAGTTGAACCTTCAATTTCAACAAAATCAAAATTACGTTCTAAATCCCATCTTGAATAAAATTGAATAATTACTTCACTAGAACTCGAAAAATCGAAAGTACCTGCCGAAGTCAATGTACTATTTGCGTTATTAGCATATGGTACAGTTGATCCAGATTTTATTGCTGTAGTTCCTGAAAATGGATTCGTTGTAGAAGTCACCCAATTCCCCCCAGAAACAGTCCAATTACTTAATCCGTCTGTATCTGGGTTATCGGAAAATATTATGTTAGGTTGGTATATTTTTTCAAAATTAGCATCATAAAATACAACACCATTACCATTAGATAGTTTTACATTATACTCTATTTTTTCATTTGGCTGAATCCCAGCATTTAATTGTAATTGTGCAGTAATATTACGTTGTTCTAAAATAGTCATCCCTGTTTGTACACTAGGTGACGTAATAGAAGTTATATTAAGAGACACTGGTGTTACAGTTAATGTAAAATCGCTATTGGTTTGCCCTATACGCTCAATACCAAATTCAAGGTTAGATGTTAAATTAGAGATATTTGTTTTCGTTAAGTCGTTAAGTTTTGCATACTGACCCGCATAATATGCATTCATCAGATTAATTCGCATGGCACGTTTTGCAATAGGGACAATATTAACTGGGTTAGGCCAAAAACCTCCTTCACTTCCTAGGCCATGCTCTGGCGTAGATGCTAAAATATTACGTCCTGACCCTACAGATCCATTTCCATCAGTAGTACCTCCTAACATCCAATCGTCTGCAATACCATTAGCTGGTGTAAAAATAGTAGCTCCAGATACATAGCGATTAAATCGAGTCATATCTTCATGCCATTTATGCATTTCATCTTCTCTACCAGATACTCTAGATGGTATTCCTCCATAAGGGTGTGGAATTGAATTTGCAGAAGAGTGATGCATTAATGCGGTTTCAAAATTTCGCGATAATACAAAATCTCTTAAGATTCTTGATTCAGGTTCTGAAAAAGCAGATGGTCCTCTATAAGAATCACTACTTGGTGTTCCTGAAGATCCATTAGAGTCTCCCGCAGATCCAAATAAATAATCAAAATTTCTATTTAAATCTACTCCTCTATTCGTATTATTTGAACTTGTACTTCCAGAATCTCCAGAATTTACTCTTAAATTTTTTCTTTGTAGACCTCCTCCATTTGGAGTAATAATTTCATTCCATCTCAATCCATCTGGATTTACTACTGGAACAAAATACATTTCATTATTATCTACTAAATTTTTAATTGCTGGGTCAGAATTATAGTTTTCTAACAAGTACCACATATAAAAAAGGTTACTCATTAAACTACTTACTTCTCTAGCATGAATCATAGATGTATATAATACCTCTGGCTCATTTGCTTCATCTGTATCAGGGTTATCGGAAATACGCACATAATATACTGTTTGTCCAGGAAATGTGGCACTACCTAAAGTGTTTCCTCTAGTTAGCTCTCCAGTTGGTGAAGCATCCATTTTAACAGAAATAAGATTAGGGTATAATGCCCTCATTTGATCTAGTTCAGCTTCTACTTGACTTACTGTGAGACAGCCTCCAAAAGAATTAGGAGCTGGATTTGGGTTTAAATTAAAATTAGCAGGAACTGCCCAATCAACTTCATCACACTCGGCATATTGTAAAAAGTTGTCTGTTGTTGTACTAGTAATTGAAGCAGCTGAAGCAATAGTTCCATCTAAATTAATATCTGAAATTTGTGAAATAGATGGAGTTAACGACTTTTCTATGGTCAACTGTGACCTAGCTAATTCAATATTTTGAGTAATTCTTTCGTCATAGTATTTTATTAAATCTTCGATTTCTACTGTGTAATTAATTCCGCTTTCGTTTAATTTCTCCAATTCAAACCCTGAGAGTTCTAGTTGGATAGAGTTGTTCTTAAAAATAGCTCCACATTTTAAATCGATACCTTGTTCTAATAACAAGTTAATTGTGCTTTGTGAGTCACTGGGTACAATTATTCTTTTATGCGTACTTTGAGATAAAATAATTTGTACAAAAAAGAATAGCCCAACAGTAATGAGGGTAGTTTTTTTCATCGTGTATTAATTGGTTAAATGGAAAATATTAATTAATCCTAGCTTGAAGTTACATTTTTTTCGAAGTTAAATAACTTCTAAAGTCAACTATTTATGGATTACAATTAAATTTACGGTTTTACCGTAATATCACTTACTTATATTCTTACATTTTGTTAAAATTTAAAAAACTATGTTCTATTTTTAAGAAATTGTTTATTAAATCATCATATACAAAAAAGCCCAGGTTATTACACCTGGGTCTTTTAAAGGTTGGTTAGTTATAATTAATTATCGCTTAATAAAACGTTTAGTTATTGTTTCTTCTCCTGTAGTAAATCTTATATGATATACTGCTGAAGTTAATTCACTAACATTTATTACCTTATTAATCACCTTTCCTTTTGAGACTACTTGACCTATAATATTATAAACCTCATAACTCAAATCATCAAAATTTGATGATACATTTAATGTATTACCCTGTACTGGATTTGGATATAGTACAATGTCATTAATATCTAAATTATTACCAAATAATCTCCTATCATCATCTTCTTCTCCTGAAGTACTTGCCGAAGCTGTTAAGCTTAATTGATCTACAGCCATATCACTCCTAAAGCCATTTCCTGTCGTTCCTGATAATCTTAACTTGATCACCTGCCCATCATATGCACCTAAATCAACCGTTCTCTGTAACCATGCAGCTCCATTACTACCCTGTTGTTGTCCAGTTAGTGTCGTTAATGTTGTCCAACTTGATCCATTATCATCACTCACATCTAATCGTAGACTTCCCATATTAGATCCAAACATATGATAGTAGAAAGAAAAACTAGCATTCTGACTATTCGTTAAATCAAAACATGGGCTTATTAGATTTACTGTCGCATTTGGTCCAGGATCTCGATTGTTAGATGCTTCTGTAAAGAAATAGTTTCCTCCTCCTGTAAAATCATTCGATGGCCCTGTACTATTTGATGGAGTTCCATTAGCATCTAATGTCCAATTCCCTTGATCTGCCGTATCTTGACTCCATAACCCTATCCCTGAGTTAAACGTCTCTGTATATGGAAATGATGATACTGATGACCCTGTACATGCTGGCGGCGGTGGCGCTGCTCCATCTGTTAAACTAATATTGTCTAATGCAAAATCTGCTTGCCAAATGCCTCCCGTTACTCTATTAAATCGTAACTGTACACTTCCTCCAACATATGACGTTAAATCTACATTAGCTGTATTCCATTGATTACCCTGATTTCCTGTACGACTCCATATACTCGTCCATGTCGCTCCATCATCATCACTAATCTCTAAATCTATACTTCCAAAATCATTTGATCCAAACATATGATTCTGAAACGTAAAGGTTGCTTCTGTTAAATTTGAAAGATCAAAACACGGTGAATTCAATATAGATCGAATATTTGGAAAGCCTGTCCCATTTACTGATGCTTCTACAAATACATATGAACTCCCCTCTATAGCAGACGATGGACCTGTCCCTTGTGATGGAGTGCCTCCTGAGTTTACCGTCCAATTGTTATCATCTGCTGTAGATTGGGTCCAAGTTCCTAATCCACTCTCAAAGCCTTCGCTATATGGGAAACTATTGATCCCATTCGAACATCCTGTATTTGTTGGAATATCTAATGTAGTAACATTGACTGTATTACTATTCCCCGACTGATTCCCTGCTGCGTCTTCTGCTCTTACTGTAAAAGCATAGCTTGTACTCGCTGTTAATCCTGTCACTTGATAATTTGTACCTGTTACTGTTGCTACTACTATTCCGTCTTGTGATACATCATAACTCGTTACTCCTACATTATCTGTAGATTGTGTCCAACTTAAATCTGTACTCGTCTGTGTTGTATTACTCGCTGTTAAATTTGTCGGTGCACTAGGTGCTTGCGTGTCTGGTGGTGTTAATGTCGTTACATTTACTGTATTACTATTACCAGATTGATTCCCTGCTGCATCTTCTGCTCTTACTACAAAGGCATAACTCGTACTTTCTGTTAAGCCTACCGCTTGATAATTTGTGCCTGTGACTGTTGCTATTACTATCCCATCTCGCAATACATCATATCCTGTTACGCCTACATTATCTGTAGAAGCTCCCCAACTTAAATCTGTGGTTGTAAGTGTTGTTCCTGACGCTGTTAAATTCGTCGGGGCACTCGGTGATTGTGTGTCTGGTGGTGTTAGCGTGGTTACATTTACTGTATTACTATTCGCTGACTCATTTCCTGCTGCATCTTCTGCTCTCACTATAAATGCATATGATGTGTCTCCTGATAATCCTGTTACTTGATACGTCGTATTTGCTACCGTTGCTATTACTACTCCATCTTGTAATACATCATAGCCTGTTACCCCCACATTATCTGTAGAAGCTCCCCAACTTAAATCTGTACTATTAAATGTCGTATTACTAGACACCAAACTCTCAGGTGCACTAGGTGATTCTGTGTCTGCAGGTGCAGAAATCGTTAAATTAATATTATCAATAGCGATATCACTCGAAAAGCTATTAGCAGTTGTTCCTGATATTCTCAATCTAATCATTTGACCATCATATTGAGAAAGGTCTATAACTTGAGTTCTCCATGCTTCTCCATTAGTAACTTGTTGTTGGCCACTTATAGGGTTAGCTCCAGGATTTACTCCATTTGTTGCTATTGCTGTATTTGAAATAGCTGAATAAGTAGTTCCATTATCGGTACTTATTTCTATAACTAAGTCTCCCATTGTTGCTCCAAACATATGATAATCAAATGTAAATTGTGCATTCTGGCGTCCTGACAAATCAAAACATGGTGAGTTTAAAATAGCTTGCATATTTGGGAAACCAACTCCATTCCCTGAAGATTCTGTATACAAATACTGTGAACCTACAGATGCACTTAATGGTCCTGTAGGGCCAGAAGTAACTGATGGTGTTGATCCACTTCTTTGAGTCCAATCTATATCATCTGCTGCAGATTGAGTCCATAGACCTAAACCACCTTCAAAGCTTTCAGAATAAGGAAATACCGATACTGATGGTCCTGTACATGGTACTGGAGCTCCTGCCTCTAATGTGGTTGCATTTATTGTATTACTTGCTGATGACGTATTTCCTGCACCATCTTTAGCAACTATGCTAAATGCATATGTAGTGTTTGCTGTTAAACCAGTAGCTTGATAGTTAGTTCCTGGAACTGTAGCAATTACAACTCCATCTTGTGATACGTCGTATGCTGTAACTCCTATATTATCTGTAGAAGCAGACCAATCCAAATCTATTGTAGTTTCTGTAATGTTAGAAGCTGTTAAATTTGCTGGTGCAGATGGCGCTTCCAAATCTACTACTGTTGTTGCTGTAAACGAGCCTGTAAACACACCTCTACCATAAGTAGATGCAATGATTATATGATCATTATCATTTCCATTTTTTGCCCAATAATCAAATGATGTTACACTTGCATCACTCATACCATTAAACGATTGCACCCAATTTGGATTTGCACTATTAAAGTTATCTGTAGTCCATACTCCCATTTGAGTTGCCACAATAGCTTCATTTCTACTTAGCGGATTTTGTAATATATCTCTAACTGGTAAATTTGGAAGATCTCCTTCTTTATTATCCCAAGTTGCTCCCGCATCAGAAGAAGACCATACATTAACAACTCCATAGTTATGGACTGTAACCATTAAATCATTAGCAGTTACTCCATATCTTATAGAAGAAATTGAACCTACAAACGGTGTTGTAATCGTTGTAAAGTTTGCATTTGTATTTGTAACACCTGTTAATCTTAGCAATCCTCCGTTTGCCAATCCAACATGCCAAACATTATTTGCAAAAGGCGATGCTCTAAAAGCAGTTGGGCTTGCTGTTAATGCTGCATTTGTAATGCTACCATTTGTATTAGATGCAACATTAATTGATTTAATTGCATTTTGAGTAGCATTTGAATTATTAGTTAATAAACGATTTGCATCACTATCATAACCCATTGGATTTACAAAATCTCCACGGCTTTGATCATTTGATAATGTTGTGGCTCCACCTTGACGTCTTCCTAATCCATTCCATGGTAAGCTAAATCTATAAATAACATTATTGACAAAAGTAGCAATCATGTATTGGCCATCTTTATCTACAAACGTATAAAAACCATCACCATCAGATAACTCTTCTGATCCGTTTATTCCAGCTGTAGCATTTCTAAAAGCTTGACTACCATTATCTTGAGCTCCAGCAGTAAAAATACCAGTAAGATCTCCTGTTCCATTTGGCCCTATTCCTGCTTTTACATATTGAGTTACATTGTAATTATTGTTTCTAACTCCTATGGCACTACCACTACTTTGTGCAGCAGACAAGTTTGATGCGTAATAAATACCTCCATCATTTCCAAAAACTGCTTGATTAGAATTTCCTGGTCTGAATGTCATTGCATGTTGATCTGCATGCACTAACGGAACTGGTAATGTATTAAGTCCTGGGTTGTTAGACCATTTTGAAATTTGTGTCCATGAAGAAGCACTATTTGTAGATCTAAATAAATCTATTCCTCCCACATAAAGAATATTATCGTTTGAAGGATCTACTTCAATCATTAGATCATAAAACGCTTGTCCTCTTGTAAAATCATTTGCAGAAATTCCATTATCAGCATCATTTGGTAATGCAGATGTACTAGTAGATGCAAATCCATTAGTAGTACTATAAATATGTACTGGGCTACTAACTCCTTGAGTAAGAGCGTACATTTTATTTGCATTAGTAGAAGATACTGCTATTTCTACTCTATTAGAATCTGTAAGAGGTGAGCCTCCAGCTTCTGTCCAAGTACTTCCGTTAGTAGAGCTAAATACTCTACCTCCACCTCCACCTCCAATACCTGGTGTTGTTATCGTACCCATCCATAATTTATTATCTGCACCTATTTCAAAGTCATTAGGTATAAAGTTATATGTTGCTCCACTAAAATCAAATTGCATATTAGCAGATTCTACTCTACTCCATGTAGTTCCTCCATTAGTGGATCTATATAAACCAGCTGTTTGTAACCCTAGCCAGTTTGTCGGATTAGATGCATCACCATATACATGAGCTCCAACTCCTACGAATAATTCTGTAGATGAGCCATTGTCCCAAGCAATTATATCATTAACATAATATATTCCAGATAAAAATAAGTTTGATGCGTTAAAATCAAATGTTGTAGCTCCAGCTGGCGGAATATTTATTGCATTCCAAGTATTACCCCCATCTGTTGATTTGTAAACTCCATTACCAACTACATCTCCTGCAGTATATTGTTCTCCTGTACCTACATACCATGTGTTAGAGTTTCTAGGGTCAACAGTTATTGATGTTACAGATAAATTTCCTGGTACGTTTTGTATTCTAGACCATGATGAGGATGCTGAAGTAATATCGTTGTTAACCCAAAGACCTCCACTAACACCTCCAGCAAAAACTCTTCTATTGCTAGTATCATTAGGATCAAAAAGCATCACTCTTGTTCGCCCCCCTACATCATTGGGGCCTCTTTCATCCCAAGAATTTGTACTACTACTCCCTGGTGTAGAGCTAATTACTAAATCTCCTAAATTAGATCCATTAGAACGATTACTCTTAATTTGATTTTGTAACTCTACAAGTTCTCCATCATCTAATTTTCCTGTAGATGGATTTACAGAAAGCTCCCACATTTGTTCATAATATCTGTTTGGAGGAAGTCCCTGTGCTTTACGCTCTTTCTTATTAAGCTTGATAGTTTCTTTAAAGGGGCTGTTTTTAAGTATTTCAGCATGTTTTTCCCTTAACTCTTCTACAGAATACTCTGTATTAGAAGGTGTTTTCGTGGTAAAAATAAAAGCTAATAAAGCTACTATTGTAATAGAGCTTATTAGCCAAAGTAATT
This sequence comes from Flavobacteriaceae bacterium, assembly GCA_003443635.1. Taxonomy (NCBI): domain Bacteria; kingdom Pseudomonadati; phylum Bacteroidota; class Flavobacteriia; order Flavobacteriales; family Flavobacteriaceae; species Flavobacteriaceae bacterium. The sequence goes on from CP031964.1 coordinate 265,494, forward strand.
TTTTTTTCATTGGTTAGTGTTTAAAATGGTTTGTGTTAAAATTTCCTTAAAGATGTTAAAAAAATGTTTAATCTCTTACAAAGTGCAAGAATTTTCGATGAATTACATTTAAATGACAGAAATTTTCGATGAATTACACTTTTCTATAACATTTCAATAAATTAAATATTCTCTGTTTTGTTATAAAAATATCCTATCTTGTTATAAAAAATATATCATCCATTGTCTTTAATCAAAATTGAAAATTTATCTGTTGCTTTCGGTAAAAGTACTGTTGTAAAATCTATCTCTTTTTCATTGTTCAAAAATGAAATTCTGGGAATTGTAGGCGAATCTGGAAGTGGGAAATCAGTTTCTTCATTAGCCATAATGGGTTTATTACCTAAAGATGTAAGCAAAATAGAGTCAGGGAAAGTTTACTTTGAAAACTCAGATCTAACTAAACTTACTTCTAAAGATCTAGAAGGCATCAGAGGGAAGTTCATTTCTATGATTTTTCAAGAACCTATGAGCTCTCTAAATCCATCGATGACTTGTGGTGAACAAGTTTTGGAAATATTAACTCAACATTCATCTTTAAATAAAACAGAAGCTAAAGCAGAAGTCATTTCCCTTTTTGAAAATGTGAAGCTTCCAACACCAGAGATAACTTATAAAAAATATCCTCATGAAATCTCTGGAGGGCAAAAACAACGTGTAATGATTGCCATGGCCATTGCATGTAATCCAAAAATTTTAATCGCAGATGAACCTACTACAGCATTAGATGTAACTGTTCAAAAAGATATTATTAAACTGCTAAAAACACTACAAGAAAAATATGATATGAGTGTGATTTTTATTTCTCATGATTTATCTCTAGTTTCTGAAATAGCAGATCGTGTCCTGGTAATGTATAAAGGAGAGATTGTAGAACAAGGAACATCAAAAGAGGTTTTTAAATCACCAAAACATATTTATACTAAAGCATTAATAAGCTCTAAACCTTCTTTGAAAAATCGTTTAAAAAGATTACCAACAATAAACGATTATATAAATCATACTATTTCTGATACCATAATTACTCAAGGTGAACGAATCGCAAATCATAAAAAAATATATTCAAAAACACCTTTATTAGAAATTATAAATATTGAAAAAGAATACATTTCACGATCTGGTTTATTTAAAAAATCAGATACATTTAAAGCAGTAAACAATGTGAGCTTTAAATTGTATGAAGGAGAAACATTAGGGTTAGTTGGTGAATCAGGTTGTGGGAAATCTACTTTAGGGAATGCCATCTTACAATTAGACAAAGCTACGAATGGACATATTTTATATAAAGGAAAGGATATTACACAATTAAATACAAAAGCTATACGAGCTTTACGAAAGGATATTCAAATTATATTTCAAGATCCCTATTCTTCTTTAAATCCAAGAATTTCAATTGGTAAGGCAATTATGGAGCCCATGATTGTTCATAAGCTTTATTCTTCTAACACTGAACGAAAAACAAAAGTGATCGAATTACTAGAACGTGTTGGTTTATCTGCTGAGCACTTTAATCGTTACCCTCATGAATTTTCTGGAGGGCAGAAGCAACGTATAGGTATTGCAAGAACTATTGCTTTACAACCTAAATTAATTGTTTGTGATGAATCTGTTTCTGCTTTAGATATCTCTGTTCAAGCTCAAGTTTTAAATCTTTTAAATGAACTAAAAGAAAAGTTTGGGTTTACCTATATTTTTATTTCTCATGATCTGTCTGTAGTAAAATATATGTCTGATCAATTACTAGTAATGAATAAAGGTAAGATTGAAGAAATTGGTGATGCTGATAAAATTTATGAAAGCCCGAGTAAAACATATACTAAAAAATTAATTGATGCTATCCCAAAAGGATTATAGCATCAACAATTTTTTAGTTAACAGCAACATATTTTTTATAAGTCTAAAAGTGTTTTTTATGCTTTCAACAAAAAGTTGAAACTTGTAAGTAGGTTCTGGTAGATTTGTTGTTGTGTTCATAAGTTAAATTCTTGGTAGATTTGGGAATCTATATTTTAATTTGACTAATTCGGGGACTGCTAATATGTGGTTATTTTTTCAATTAATCAGATTAAAAACATAATTAATCGATAAAATGCATTAAATTTTAACATTTCAAATGCAATACGCTTCATCTTTGATTTAATATTACATCAATTTAAAGTCATTTCTGGAACATTGCCTTCAACAATTAAAGTTCCTTCTGTTGCCTTTTTAATTTCTTCTATAGAAACTCCTGGTGCTCGTTCTAAAAGTTTAAAACCACCATCCGTAACTTCTAAAACCGCCAAATTGGTAACTACTTTTTTTACACATCCAACTCCAGTTAATGGCAGGCTGCATTTTTTAAGTAGTTTAGATTCTCCCTTCTTATTAGTATGCATCATTGCTACGATAATATTTTCAGCGCTAGCCACTAAATCCATTGCACCACCCATTCCTTTTACCATTTTACCTGGTATTTTCCAATTGGCGATATCTCCATTTTCAGCAACCTCCATGGCTCCTAAAATAGTTAAGTGAACATGTTTTCCACGAATCATCGAGAAACTAGTTGATGAATCAAAAAAACTAGCTCCATCTAAGGTTGTAATAGTTTGTTTTCCTGCATTTATAATATCTGCATCTTCTTCTCCTTCAAATGGGAAAGGTCCCATTCCTAAAACTCCATTTTCACTCTGAAATTCTACATCAATGTCTTCTCTCACATAATTTGCGACCAGAGTAGGGATTCCTATTCCTAAATTAACATAGTAACCATCTTGTACTTCTTTCGCTATACGTTTTGCTATTCCTATTTTGTCTAACATAATTTGATAATAGTTTAATCGTCTAATTGATTAATTATGAGCTCTCACTGTTCGTTGTTCTATTCTTTTTTCATAAGCTTTTCCTTGAAATATACGTTGCACAAAAATTCCAGGAATATGTATTTGATTGGGATCTAAAGTACCTACTGGCACTAACTCTTCAACCTCAGCTACAGTTATTTTTGCAGCGCCACACATATTAGGGTTAAAATTTCTGGCTGTGCCTTTAAAAATTAGGTTACCAGCTTCATCACCTTTCCAAGCTTTTACAAAAGCAAAATCTGCTTTAAATGCATGTTCTAACACATACATTTTTCCATCAAATTCTCTCGTTTCTTTTCCTTCAGCTACTTCAGTCCCAAATCCAGCAGGAGTGTATATTGCAGGAAATCCTGCTTGTGCTGCACGGCAACGCTCTGCTAGTGTACCTTGAGGGATTAGCTCCACATCTAATTCACCACTAAGCATTTGGCGTTCAAACTCATCATTCTCTCCTACGTAAGAAGAAATCATTTTTTTAACTTGTTTTTCCTGAAGTAATAAACCTAATCCAAAATCATCAACTCCTGCATTGTTAGAAATACATGTAAGTCCTTTTACTCCTAGGCGTTCTAATTCTGAAATAGCATTTTCTGGAATACCACATAAACCAAAACCACCTAACATTAAAGTCATGTTATCCTTAACACCTTCTAAAGCTTGACTTAGTGTTTCAACTTTTTTATTAATCATTTACTCGAATTTTTAAGTTGGAAAATTACGAAATAAAAAAGCCATTAAAAAGAGTTTAGTTTTGATTAACGATTGAATTAACAAGTTATGAAAACATAAAGAATCTTTATTATTTAAGGAACCCTTTAAATTTAAAGAAAATTGACAACTAGTTAAAAAAGTGATTAAAAATCAATTTCTGGTTCATCATCTAGATCTATTGGAGTTTCTTCGTCTTCTGAGTTACAATCTACAGCTATCGATAAATTTTCAGGCTTTTCAAATGCTTCTTTAGAAATATTTAGAGTTTCGTCAGCATAACAGCTTTTCATATACAATCCCCAAATAGGCAACGCCATCGAAGCTCCTTGGCCGTAAGTAATTGTTTTAAAATGAGCGGCACGATCTTCAGCACCTACCCAAACTCCAGTAACTAAATTAGGTACCATTCCCATAAACCAACCATCACTTTGGTTTTGCGTTGTTCCTGTTTTTCCAGCAATGTGATTTTCAAAACCATAAGGATATCCAGTAATAATTTCTTTAAACTCTGGACGTTCTGGTCTTGGTGCTGTAGTTTTTAATCGTGTACCAGATCCACCTTCTGTAACACCCTGTAATAAGTTAACCGTTACATAAGCAGTTTCTTCACTTAGCACATCTTTAGTTTCTGGCGTAAACTGAAATAGAACTGTTCCATTTTTATCTTCAATACGTGTAATAATAACTGGTTTAGTATAAACACCTTTATTAGCAAATGTAGAATATGCTGCTACCATTTCGTAAACACTTAGATCTGGTGTTCCTAGAGCTATAGATGGTACTGCCAATATATCTTGTTCGACACCCAAACTTTGTGCTAAATCTATAACTGGTTGTGGTCCAATTTCGTTTATTAAACGTGCTGTTATCGTATTTACAGAATGTGCTAAAGCATTTCTTAAAGTCCTAGAACCTCCATAATCTGTATCTCCACCAGAATTTTCAGGACACCATTCTTCAACATTACCATGTCTTCCTTTTTCGATACAAAAAGGGGTATCTGGAAATGTATCACAAGGGGATAAATGTAATTGGTCTATTGCTGCTGCATATACAAAAGGTTTAAAAGTAGAGCCTATTTGACGCTTTCCTTGTTTAACCATATCGTATTTAAAATGCTTGTAATTTACACCACCTACCCATGCTTTAACATGACCTGTTTGAGGCTCCATTGATAACATCCCTGTTCTTAAAAACGATTTGTAATACCGCATTGAATCTCTTGGTGTCATAATCGTATCGATATCTCCTTTCCAAGAAAATACACTCATTGGGATAGCTTTATCAAAAGAAGCTATAATTTCTTCTTCTGGTTTTTTTAAATCGTATCTCATATGACGCCAACGTTCAGATTGGCGCATTCCATTTCTCATTAAAGTATCTATAGCTCCTCTTGTTAAATCTAAAAACGGTGCTGTTGGATTACGTTTTGGTGTATTTTGATGGAAAAATTCTGCTTGAAGTCTAGGCATATGTTGCGCTACAGCTAACTCAGCATATTTTTGCATACGAGAATCTATTGTAGTATATACCTTTAAACCGTCACTAGTAATGTTATATTTTGAACCATCAGGTTTCCTGTTTTCTTTATCATTGACCCATTTTTTTAATTCTGCTCTTAAATATTCTCTAAAATAAGTTGCCATTCCGGCATCATGAGATTCGGGAGTATAATTTAATGATAAAGGTAATTTTTGAGTTGAATCTTTTACAGTTTCTGTAATATATCCGTATTTTTCCATTTGGGATAACACGACATTACGCCTGTTTTTAACGCCTATAGGGTTACGATTTGGCCTGGGATTATACAACGACGAATTTTTAAACATCCCGACCAACATCGCAGATTCTTTTAAATCAAGATCTATGGGTTCTTTTCCAAAATAAATACGTGCAGCACTACGAATACCATCTCCAAAGTTTCCAAAATCATAAATATTAAAATACTGAGCTATAATCTCTTCTTTGGTATATTGTTTTTCTAAACGAGTTGCAATTACCCATTCTTTAATTTTTTGAGTTGCTGCCTGAAACGTATTTTTTGATCTGACTCCAACAAATAATTGTCGTGCTAACTGCTGCGAAATGGTACTCGCACCACCTCTTTTTCCTAAAAAAGCAAATGCTCTAATAGTTCCTCTAGCATCAATTCCTGCGTGATTATGATAACGTGAATCTTCAGTTGCAATTAGAGCATCTATTAAATATTTTGAAAGCTCTTCATATTTAATTGGTGTTCTATTATCTTTAAAATAGAATTTTCCTAACGTTTCTCCATCTGAAGAAAAAACTTCAGTCGCTAAATTAGTTTCTGGATTTTCTAAAGCAGTATGATCTGGCATTTCACCTAAAGCCCCCCAAGATGCTAGTAAAAATATTAGGATAACAGCTAAAACTCCTGTTGAAAACAATATCCAAAACCAACGAATATATTTTGTGAAATCTATCGCTTTACTAGTACTTTGTTTGGTTTTCTTTTTTGTTGTCATAAATTAATTATTACCAATAACATTTTCTATCCTGAACCCTATATCTGTAATGCCTTCTAAATTATCCATTCCTTCCACGCTACCATTTTCTCTCATGGCATGCTGAATATTTATTTTATACTCACCTCCTTCAGAAAACAGAACATTTTCTTTATACCACAATTTATTCTCTTTTATATCTGTAAATCCTGAACCAAGTAATTCTCCATTAGGCTTAGCCATTGTATACTCTAAAGTGTCTTTTATAATCTTTCCATTAGGGAAACTCATTTCTACAATTAAAAATAAATTATTGTACTTATAATCATTTGTATTTCTAATATTTACAAATAAATTATATCTTTTAATTGAATCTGGTGGAGTAACTTTAAATTCTATAATTGAATCTTTATGCCACGCATTGGAAACAGATTTGTATTGATCAAAAACACGATTAGAGTCACAGGATATACAGCCAAAAAAGAGGATTATAACCAACCAATCTAATTTATTTCGCATTGTTTTTAGATTTTCTTTTGTTTCTGTTTCTATTTGTTTTACGTTTCTTTTTACCTTTTGGACTATCAAAACGTGTTAAACTATCTTGTCCTACAACGTTTTCAAAATCTACTTTAGTGTCTTCTATTAGTTCGTCTGCATATTCTTCAAGGCTTATTGCTTTTTTTCTCTTTTTATTTAAGGCAATAATTTCTATAGCTTGATCAACAGTAAGTTTATGCCAATTCATCCATTCGCCTTCATAGGCATACCACATATGTCTTTTAAAAATATCTGTTTTTTGACAAACAGCTGTACCCTTTTCGGTTTGAAGTTTTACCTCTGTTTTTGGAATATCTTTTAAAGCATCCAAATAAGTATCTAGCTCATAATTTAAACAACACTTTAATTTCCCACATTGTCCAGCTAGTTTTTGAGGACTTAATGATAATTGTTGATAGCGTGCCGCAGAAGTGCTTACAGACCTGAAATCTGTTAGCCAAGTCGAACAGCATAATTCTCTACCACAGGAACCAATACCTCCTAATCTTGCTGCTTCTTGACGAAAACCAACTTGTTTCATTTCGATCCTGGTTCTAAATTCTTTTGCGAATACTTTTATAAGTTCTCTAAAATCAACACGTTCTTCTGCCGTATAATAAAATGTTGCTTTACTTGCATCGCCTTGAAATTCGATATCAGAAATCTTCATTTGAAGCTTAAGGTCTATAGCAAATTGACGTGCTTTTACTTTCATCGGCTCTTCTTTATCTCTAGCAGCAGACCAAATATCTATATCTCTTTGAGAAGCTTTTCGATATACTTTAAGTATTCCCTCTCCTTCATCATCAATATTTTTACGTTTCATTTGAACTTTTACAAGTTCTCCTGTAAGTGTAACGATACCTATATCATGTCCAGATTGCGCTTGAGTAGCTACAATATCTCCAATACTAAGAGTTAGGTTTTCTGTGTTTTTATAGTAAAGTTTTCTGCCGTTTTTAAAACGAACTTCGATCCAATTAAAAGGTTTTTCACCGTTGGGAAGAGACATATTAGAAAGCCAATCAAAAACAGTTAGTTTATTACAACTATCTGTCCCGCAAGTGCCATTATTTTTACACCCTCGTGGTTGACCATCTTTACCAGTTGAACAACTGTTACAAGCCATGTTAGTTAGTATATATTGATTCTGAATGCCTTAGCACCAGAAGACGATTAATATTATGTTTAATTTCTACTAAAGTATTTGATTACTTAGCAATTATAAACTTTTGATGTAAATATAAGATTATTCTAAAGACTTAAAAACAATGCATCTTTAGTTTTATATTCTTATTAAGAATGATTTAAGGCTTATTTCTTAAAAACTTCAAATATATTTCTCAAATCTTTTTTATATGGCAAATAATCTGCTCGTCCTTTCTTAAAAATGTCGTTGCTATTACCTTGTCCACTTCGTAATGCTTTTTGTTCTTCTCTAGGTAAATGATAAACTTCTTTACAAGTTGTAGAACAACAATTATCTAATTGTTGTTTGCAATCTTCGCATTGTATAAATAGCAAGTGACAAGCCTCATTAGCACAGTTAGTATGTGTATCGCAAGGATTTCCACATTGATGACAATTAGCAATTACATCTTCACTTATACGTTCTGAGCGTCTATCGTCAAACACAAAATTCTTACCTATAAATTTATTTTCTAAATCTTGTGCTTCTACTTGACGTACATAATTTATAATGCCTCCTTCTAATTGATATACATTTTTAAAGCCTTTATATTTATAATAAGCACTTGCTTTTTCGCAACGAATCCCTCCAGTACAATACATTACCAGATTTTTATCTTCTTTATGCTCTTTTAAGTCCTCTTCTATAATAGGTAAAGAGTCTCTAAATGTATCTACATCTGGTGTAATGGCATTTGTAAAATGTCCTATTTCACTTTCATAATGGTTTCGCATATCTACCAAAATTGTATTTGGGTCATCAATAAGTGCATTAAATTCTTTTGCTTGAACATGAATTCCTTTATTGGTGACATCAAAAGAGTCGTCATTAAGTCCATCTGCTACAATTTTAGAACGCACTTTTATTTTTAGTTTTAAGAACGAAAAATTATCATGCTCAATAGCAATATTAAGTCTTACGTTTTTAAGAAAACTAATAGTATCTAAATGCTCCTTAAAATCATTAAAATTATCTGCAGGTACAGATAGCTGAGCGTTAATTCCTTCGGTAGCAATATAAATTCTACCAAGAACATCTAGATCATTCCAAGTTACAAATAAGTTATTTCTAAAAAGCTCAGGATTGCCAATTTTGGCATATTTATAGAAAGAGATTGTCAAGCGTTCTTTACCAGCTTGCTCAATAAGTTCTGCTCTTTCTTTAGCACTTAAGTTATTGTACAGTTGCATGCTATACTAATTATTATAAGGTTAAAGATTTATTTTGTGCAAATGTACATTTTTTAACTATAGCGCAAAAAAAGCGCTTTGTTTTTACAAAGCGCTTTTCTTAGACTAACTCGTTATACATTGTTTTTAAACTTTTCTAACAAATTAAATATGTATTACGAGTTATCCTCCGTCTGCTTTACAATTTGCATTTACAGAAATGGCGTTTTTTGAGCCGTTTGTATTTGCAAACAAGGTTTTTCTAAAAAATCTCATATATTATTATATAATGGTTTTTGGGAACTTTATAGAGAGGCTACTAGAAAATAGAATAATCTAATATAGTCAACGATTGTATCTATTTTCTTTTTATAAGCAGATATTTTCCCACTTTTATATTATAGATGTAAAATGTTGAAAAAGGTTGCGTGTTAAAATTGTATGACGCTAAAAGTTATGTTATTTTAGCAACAATTAGAACTGAAAAATATTGTAGTAATGAGTAGTGAAAAAGACGCAAAATTAAAAGCATTAAAGCTTACATTAGATAAATTAGATAAGGCTTACGGTAAAGGTACTGTAATGAAAATGAGTGATGCTGCTGTAGAAGATATAGAAGCCATTCCATCTGGATCATTAGGTTTAGATATTGCTTTAGGAGTAAATGGTTACCCGAGAGGTCGAGTTATTGAAATTTATGGGCCTGAATCTTCAGGAAAAACTACTTTAACATTACATGCTATCGCTGAAGCTCAAAAAGCAGGAGGCATTGCTGCTTTTATTGATGCCGAACATGCTTTTGACCGCTTTTATGCTGAAAAATTAGGTGTAGATATTGATAACTTAATTATTTCTCAACCTGATCATGGCGAACAAGCTTTAGAAATCGCCGATAATTTAGTTCGTTCTGGAGCTATAGATATTGTTGTAATAGACTCTGTTGCTGCTTTAACGCCTAAAAGTGAAATTGAAGGTGAAATGGGAGATTCTAAAATGGGATTACATGCACGTTTAATGTCTCAAGCCCTACGTAAGTTAACAGCTTCAATTAGCAAGACAAATTGCACAATGATTTTCATTAATCAACTTCGTGAAAAAATTGGAGTTATGTTTGGAAATCCAGAAACAACAACAGGTGGTAATGCTTTAAAGTTTTATGCATCTGTACGTCTAGACATACGCCGTTCTACTCAAATAAAAAACAGTAATGGTGATGTTTTAGGAAATAAAACACGTGTAAAAGTTGTAAAAAATAAAGTTGCTCCTCCATTTAAATTAACTGAATTTGATATTATGTATGGAGAAGGTGTTTCTAAAGTTGGAGAAATATTAGACATTGCTGTAGATCATGAAGTAATTAAAAAAAGTGGTTCTTGGTTTAGTTATCAAGACACCAAACTAGGTCAAGGTAGAGATGCTGTGAAAGCGATTATAAAGGATAATCCAGAGTTAATGGATGAACTTGAGGAAAAAATTAAAGCAATTATTGCTGAAAAATAAATTATAAAATCTCGAATTACTTCGAGATTTTTTTGCTCTTTTACGCAACCTTTTACATCTCTTTTCATCTAAAAGGTAGTGATTAATGCCCCAAAAAGTAAATTTATAGTACATAATTAAGATTGCTTTTTTGTTTTTGGCAAGAAATATGATGGTAATTGTTTTAAAGTTCAGTTTTTGAAATAATAACTGATAAATGTTTAATTAATCACATAAATTAATTGAGTTTAGATCAGCTCATACAAAAATGTAAAAAAAATGATACTAATGCGCAGAGTGATTTATACAAGCTCTTTTCGAGTAAGTTATTTGCACTTTGTTTAAAGTATTCACGAAATCGTGCAGAAGCTGAAGATAATCTGCAAGATGCTTTTGTGACTATTTTGAAAAAAATATCGCAATACAAAAACAAAGGTTCTTTTGAAGGTTGGCTTAAACGAATAACAATTAATACTGCTCTACAACGCTATAGAAATGAAGGTGTTTTAGACATTGTTAATGAAGATCGCATTGAAGAAGAGGTTACTATAAATGTAGAAGACGACATTATAAGCCTTGATTTTTTACTCAATATTATACAAGAGTTACCCGATAGGTATCGCTTAGTATTTAATCTTTATGCTTTAGATGGTTATTCTCATAAAGAGATTGCTGAAATGCTTAATATATCATTAGGTACATCAAAGTCTAATCTTTCTAGAGCACGACTAATTTTAAAAGATAAAGTAGACAATTATATAGCGACTACAAACTCGCAATTGTTATAAATGACTGACAAAAAAAACATAGATAGACTCTTTCAAGAAGGGTTTAAAGATTTTGAAGCACACCCAAATAAGGCTGTTTGGGATAATATTGCTAACGAATTACATCCTAAGAAAAAAAGAAGGAGAGTACTTCCTATTTGGCTAAGGGTTGCAGGTGTAGCTGCTTCTTTAGTATTATTAATCACGGCTGGGCGTTTTATTTTTAATAACGACCCTAATTCTAATTTAGAAAATAATCCTCTTGTTAATACTAATTCTGAAGAAAATAATCCTCTTGAGTCTAATTCAAAAAGTACTGAAAATAATAATTCTCCAGATGCTCTACCCATTAACAATAAAAATGATAATAAGGTAACAACTACTCTTAAGACTTCAAAAGAGGAAGTATCAAAGGCAATTAATAATTTTTCAATTGCTAAAAACTCTGTTTCAAATTCTAAAATTTCTGAATCTCAAATTTATACGTTAGATAGTTTAAATAAAGTTAAACAGTTAGTTACAAACTCAGCAAGTACTATTTTTTTAGATTCATCACTAGTTATACCTTTTAATGAAAATAAAGTTGCAATCCATAATAATGATATATTAAAAGAAAAAAACGCAAATACTTTTCAAGAGGCAAAAGAAAGTGAAAAATTATCTCTTATTGATGAAATTACAATTGCAAAAAATATAAAAGAGTCTTTAGAAAAAGAAAGTGAAAATATTACCAATATAGATAAATGGAGCATTAAGCCTAATATAGCTCCCGTATACTTTAATACATTAGGCAGTAGTGGATCCTCTATAGGAAGTCAATTTAATGACAATTCTAAAACTAGTGATATCAATTTTAGCTATGGTATTAGTGCAAGATACGCTGTTGGCAAACGATTAAGTGTACGTACAGGTATTAATAAAGTATCTTTAGGGTTCAGTACAAATGATGTACTATCTTTTAATACTCCAACTACATCTTCAGCTACAAACTTCTTAAGTAGCAGAACTACTAATATTAGTTTTTTAAGAAATGTTGATCTTAATAGTGCTTCTCAAAACACATCAGTAGTTGATGCCAATGATATACGTGCCTTTATTTCTCCAAATGGATTATTACAAAATAATACTTCTATAGATCAAAAATTTGGATTTATAGAAGTTCCATTAGAAATAGAATATGCTGTTCTAGATAAAAAGTTTGGGGTAAGTTTTATTGGTGGCTTTAGTGCTTTATTTTTAAATGAAAATGAAGTGTTTTCAACTATAAATGGTCAGAACACTTTAATTGGAGAAGCTACAAATATTAACAGCACAAGTTATAGTGCCAATTTTGGTTTGGGTGTAAATTATAAGTTTTCAAAATCTTTTAATTTTAACATAGAGCCTACTTTTAAATATCAATTAAACACGTTTACTAATACTACTGGAGATTTTCAGCCATATTTTATAGGCCTATATTCTGGTTTTATTTTTAATTTTTAGTTAGTTAGATTAATTATTGCCTTTAGTAAGCAATAATTGCGAAACGCTGCTCTCCCAAATGAGCAGCGTTTTTGTTATGTTAAATTAACTTCAAATATTTGATATATTAATTTCATAAATAATTTTAAATTTGATAAAAACAATTACAGATGGAAGACTATCAAAAATGGATTGACCTTGCAATAGTAAAAGGGTCAGAATATGGGGTAAAAGTTATTATGGCCATTGTCATATGGATTATTGGTAAATGGGTTATTAAAAAAATAATGAATGCTTTTAAAAAGGTTATTCAAAAGAATAAAAATATGGATGAAACTCTTGAAAAGTTTCTATCTAATTTGGTAAAAACCACATTATTAATCTTGCTTATAATTGCCATTTTAGGTCAATTAGGTATTAACACAGCTTCATTTGCTGCAATATTAGCAGCTGCAGGTTTAGCTATAGGCCTAGCACTTCAAGGGTCATTATCAAATTTTGCAGGAGGTGTGCTTATTATGTTATTTAAGCCTTTTAAAGTAGGTGATCTAATAGAAGCACAAGGTGTATTAGGGGTTGTAAATGAAATTCAAATTTTCACAACAAAACTGGCTTCTCCAGATAATAAAGAAATTATTGTGCCTAATGGTGCTTTATCTAATGGTACCATTATTAATTATACTCAATTAGGACAGTTACGTATTGATTTAACTATTGGAGTATCTTACGATGCGGATATCATGGAAACTAAAACAGCTTTAATGAATGCAATGCTTTCTCAAGATAAAGTATTGAAGGATCCTGCGCCTACAGTAAATATGGGAGAGCTTGCTGATAGTTCTGTAAATTATAAAGTAAGACCTTGGGCAACACCAGAACACTATTGGGATGTTTATTTTAAAACTGTTGAAAACTGCAAAATAGAATTAGATAAAGCTGGTATTGAAATTCCTTACCCTATTCAGGTTGAGATCGAGCGTAAAGAGAATTAGTGATTAAATTGTTTTTATTAAGAATGCTATTGCTTTATATTTTCTCTTAAAGTAGTTAAGAGTATATTTCTAGAAACTTTATTAACTCTAGAGGTATCTTCTATTTCTAATCCTTTTGTATTTATAGGAGGATGAATAATAGCTCTCATTTTACCTGGGCAACCGCTAAAAAAAATATAAGAAAAACGTTTTTTATTATCTAAAAACGTTAGTGGCACTATAGGTATTTGATGGTTTATAGCTAATCTAAAAGCTCCATCTTTAAATTCATCTAAGAGGATAGACTCATGTGGTATTCCTGCTTCTGGGAAAATACAAATACTCAATCCAGATTCTAATCGTTTCCTAGCCCTTAAAAACACAGCTTTTCGGCTTTCAGGGTTACTTCTGTCTACCAAAATGCAAGTACGTTTATAAAAAAATCCAAATAGTGGTATTTTAGCTAACTCTTTTTTGCCTACAAATACAAATGGATTATCCTTTACACAAATAAGCATTAGCATAATATCTATCATTGAGGTATGATTGGCAATAAACATATAGCTCTTCCCCTTTTCTAGAGTTTGAAGCCTTCTAATTTTCCAACGAAACCCCATTCCTATCAAAATAAATTTTGCCCAGAATCTTGCTAGTTTAAAAAAAAATGAATACCATTTTTCTCTTAGTATTGAAATAAATAACAAGGGAAATAAAATTATTATTGGTAGAGTTACTAGAATGTAAAACCAAATTCTGTAAAAACTCCAAAAAAGACGTTTTATTAGAAACATATGTTTTCAAAACTACTTAAATTAATTGAGCTATTTTAACAAAACAATTACCTTTGCCACTTAATTTAATCAATAATACAATATCTGTAAAAACAGGAAACAAGTATGGCTAGAATTTTAACTGGAATACAAAGTACAGGAGTTCCGCATTTAGGAAACATTTTAGGAGCGATTATTCCTGCTATTCAAATGAGCAACGACCCTAAAAATGATTCGTTTTTATTTATTGCAGATATGCATTCATTAACCCAAATTAAAGATGCAAAAACACTTCGAGAAAACACTTATTCTACTGCGGCAACATGGTTAGCATTTGGGTTAGATATTTCTAAGACTGTATTTTATCGTCAAAGTGATGTGCCACAAGTAACAGAGTTATCTTGGTATTTAAGTTGTTTTTTTCCATACCAACGTTTAACATTAGCTCACAGTTTTAAGGATAAAGCTGATCGATTAGAAGATGTAAATTCTGGTTTATTCACTTATCCCATGTTAATGGCAGCAGATATTTTATTATATGATGCTGAAATTATCCCGGTAGGAAAAGATCAGTCACAACATATTGAAATGACTCGCAATGTAGCTACACGATTTCATGCACAACTAGGTGAAACTTTTGTAATTCCTGAAGCCGATTTACAAAAAGACACCATGTACGTTCCGGGTAGAGATGGGTCTAAAATGAGTAAAAGTAAAAATAATATTATCAATTTATTTTTACCTGATAAAAAATTACGAAAACAAATTATGAGTATCGAAACCGATAGTACACCTTTAGAAGATGCTAAAGATTGGTCTACATGTAATTGTTTTGCTATTTATAAACTCATTGCAAATGATTCTCAAATAGAGGTAATGAAAGCTAATTACGAAAATGGTAATTATGGATATGGGCATGCCAAACAAGCTTTATATGAATTGCTAATTGATAAATTTTCTGTTGAGCGAGAGCGTTACAATTACTATATGGAACATCTTAACGAAGTGGACGATGCATTAAATTTAGGTGCAGAAAAAGCAAAATTAGTCGCTAATACGGTTTTAAAACGAGTTAGAGAAAAAGTAGGGTATTAGCTAGAAAAATAAAAACTAAATAACCTCAAATTGTTTTCCTGGCAAAGGTCTAACAACGCCTTTAAGTTCCATTGTTAATAAAATAGAAGCGATTTTAAATGTTGGCATATCACTTTTTAATGCAATAACATCCAATAATAGTTTCCCACTTTCTTTCAAAGTATTATAAATTACTTTTTCTTCAGTAGTTAACTCTATAAATAGCTGTTGTTGAATTGGTTTCTTTTCAGGCTCTAATTGCCAATTTAAAATATACGGTATGTCTTCTGCTTGAGATAACACATGTGCTTTCTGATGTTTAATTAAATTATTACAGCCTACACTTTGTGAATCTGTTATTCGTCCTGGGATTGCAAATATCTCACGATTGTATGAGTTTGCAATTTCGGCAGTAACTAAGCTACCTCCTTTTTCTGCAGATTCAATCACAATAGTAGCTTCACTTAATCCTGCTATAATACGATTTCTCTTTAAGAAATTATTTCTGTTAAAATCATCTGTACTCCAAAAATCAGTAAAAAACCCACCGTGTCTTTCAATATCTGCGACATATTTTTTGTGAATTTTAGGGTAAATTTGATTTAGACCGTGTGCTAAACAACCAATAGTTTGAAGGTTGTTTTTTAATGCAGCTTTCTGTGCAGTAATATCTGTACCATAAGCAAATCCTGAAACAATAATAGGATTGTAAATTGATAAACGTTCAATAATTTGTTCACAAACAGCTATGCCATGAGAAGTTATTTTACGTGTACCAACTATACTTATTATCCGTTTATTATTTAGATTAATTGTTCCAGATTGAAATAATAAGATTGGTCCATCTATACAATGCTTTAAGCGTTCTGGGTATGTGTTTTCTAAAAAATAATTATATTTTATATTATTGTCATAAATGAATTTTAATTCGGTTTCGGCAGCAAATAAATTGTATTTATTGAAAATATCTTTCATCATTATACTACCAATACCATCAATCTTAAGTAAGTTATTTGGTTTCTCATTTAAAACTGCTTCAGCAGAACCACAATGATGAATCAGCTTTTTAGCAGTAATATCACCAATTTTAGAAGCTTTTTGAAGTGCTAAAATGTGAAGTAGTTCTTTTTCTGTCATTTTATTCTTCTGATTTACAACTTACAAGAAACTAAAAAAAGACCTGTTAATAACTAAACAAAGTTCTTTTTTTTTTAGGTATTCTTTTTTTTAACTTTGTTTTAATGCAGTTAGAAAATTACATCAGCGACTTATTATATCGATACGAATGTGTAATTGTTCCAGATTTTGGGGCATTTTTAACACAATCCATTTCGGCAAAAATTGAAGAAAACAACAATACGTTTTATCCTCCAAAAAAGACTTTGTCATTTAATGAGCAATTAAAGAGTAACGATGGTCTCTTAGCAAATTATATTGCTGAGATTGAAAAAATACCATATGAAATTGCTACAAAAAAGATTACATCTAAAGTAAAATCTTTAAAGTCTTATTTAGCACAAGGAGAAACGTTATCGTTTGATAATATTGGAGAGTTAGTATTAAGTAACGAAGAGAAACTCATTTTTAATCCTTCTTACAATTTAAATTATTTAACTGATGCTTTTGGACTTTCTCAATTTGTATCACCTAGTATAATTCGAGAATCTTTAAAAGAAGAAGTTGAAACGCTAGAAAAAGTAATTCCTATTGCAATCACTCCTGAAAAACGTCGCTCTAAGCCTTATTTAAAATACGCTGCTATTGCTATTACTTTTATCGCTCTTGGAGGGTTAGTTGCTTCAAATTATTATGTTAGTCAGATTGAACAACATAACCAATTAGCACAACAAGAAGCCAATACTCAAATTGAAAATAGAGTACAAAAAGCGACCTTTATTATTGATAACCCACTCCCTTCTGTAACTTTAAATGTGACTAAGCAAAGTGGTAATTTTCATTTAGTGGCTGGGGCTTTTCGTATTGAAGAAAATTGTGATAAAAAACTTCAGGAATTACAAGATTTAGGATATAGTGCTCGAAAAATTGGGAAAAACAGGTACGGGCTACATCAAGTTGTCTATTCTAGTTACGACACTAGAGTAGAAGCACAGCGTGCACTCTACAATATTCGCCAAAAATATGATCGAGATGCTTGGTTACTAGTTAAAAAACTTAAGTAAACTTTTCTTTTTATTGTTATAAATTTTTAAAAGCAACTTACCTTTGTATTTCATTATTAATCTAACAATATAATGGAAGTAAAGTATCCAAAAGATTCAAAAAGTATTATGACAGATTTAGTTTTACCTAGTGAAACTAACCCTATAAATAATTTGTTTGGTGGTGAGTTATTAGCTCGTATGGATCGTGCAGCAAGTATAGCTGCAAGGCGTCATTCAAGACGAATTGTAGTTACTGCCTCTGTAAATCATGTTGCATTTAATCGTTCAGTACCTTTAGGAAGTGTCGTTACTATTGAAGCAAAAGTATCTCGTGCTTTTAATACCTCAATGGAAGTTTATATGGATGTTTGGATTGAAGATCGTGAATCTGGTGAATGTTTAAAAGCCAATGAAGCAATTTATACATTTGTTGCAGTAGATGGCAGTGGTCGTCCTGTAAAAATTCCTGAATTACAACCAGAAACAGAAGAAGAAAAAGTGCGTTTTGATGGTGCATTACGTCGTAAACAGTTAAGTTTAGTACTTGCAGGCAAAATGAAACCTAGTGATGCTACTGAGTTAAAAGCATTATTTTTTAATGAGCTTTAATAATTAAAAGTTTATTCTTTTAAACCTTTATAGTAAATTC
Organism: Flavobacteriaceae bacterium; assembly: GCA_003443635.1. Classification (NCBI taxonomy): domain Bacteria; kingdom Pseudomonadati; phylum Bacteroidota; class Flavobacteriia; order Flavobacteriales; family Flavobacteriaceae; species Flavobacteriaceae bacterium. Next base: position 283,789 of record CP031964.1, read on the forward strand.
TAGTCTTATAGTAAACCCCCTTAATACTATGAAAATGAGAATGCTATTAATATTTATTGGATTTGCTTTTATAATATCGCTTACTTCTTGTGCAAAACGTGTAATCGTTGCTACTCCTAAAACTAAAATAATTCGAGTAGCTCCTAAGCACAGTAAGATTGTTGTTGTACGTGGAAAACGTTATTATTTTTGGAATGGTAAGCATTATAGAAAAACTAGAAATGGATATGTTTATGTAAATATTAAATAGTTTACATATTATCAATCCAATAAGCTGGATTTTGATATTTTCCATCTTTCCAAATTAAAAAACCAAGTATTGTTTCTCCATCTGCTTTATTTGTAAGAGTTTCTCCTATTTGCTGCTTTGTAAAAACCTTATCTCCTTTTTTTACAAATATTTTGGACAAATTTTTATAAATAGTAAAAAAATCTCCATGACGAATTAATATTGTATTATTTCCATTTTTAGGGACAATAATACTTTGTACAGTTCCTTCAAATACAGAACGTACTTTTGCATTTTTATTTGTTGCTATTCTAACTCCATTACTATTAATAGGGACAGATTTATTAATAGGTGACTTTTGTGTACCATAACGTACTTTAACTACACCTCGTTCAACTGGCCAGGGTAATTTACCTTTATTGGATATAAAATTTGCGGCTAATGCTCTTCCTTCTGATGTTAATGCAAACGTTTTTGAAGATGAAGATTTACCAGCTTTAGCATTAGAGCTTGCAATCGCATCTCTAATAATCTTTTCAATTTCTTTATCTAATCTATCAGCTTCTCTTCGCTTTGTTCTTATTTGAGAAGTATACTTGTTTAGATCTTTTCTTATTGATGCAAAAAGTTGCTTCTGTTCTTTTAATTCTTCATCTAATCTACTTTTTGAAGCTCTATTTGCTTCAATAAGTTTTTGTTTGCTCTCTTTTTGTTTTACTAAGTTTTTATTTAATTCTTGAAGTTCTAAAGTTTCTTTTCTTATGAGTTCTCCTTGCTCTTTCTGATAATTCGCATACTGTTTAATGTACTGTAACCTCTTATAAGCTTGCTGGAAATTAGTAGAAGAAAGTAAAAACATTACTTTACTTTGCTCTGATTTACTTTTATATGATTTTACAATCATTTTAGCATAATCTTCTTTTAATATCTTTAATTTATCTCTTAATTTAGAAATCGTTTTAATATTGTTATTAATTTCTCTGGTTAACAGATTTGCTTGCTGATTAGTAACACTAATTAAATTTTGAAGAATAGTTACTTTGTAATTAATATCTTCAACTTTTACAGTTATTGATTTTTCTTCTTTTTTACCTTGCGATAATAGTGTTGCAAATTGTTGAATTTCTCGTTGAAGATTTTGACGTCTAGATTCTAACTCTCTTTGTTTACTGCTCTGTGCTTGTAAAAAACAACTGAACAATACTACGAAAAACATTAAACTCACTTTATATGCAAATCGAGTAGTTATCATTTAATCACAATTTCTTCAAATCCAGAAGGGATGCGAAATGGGAAACGTAATTCTTGATTTAGAGTTATTGATTTTAATTCCATATCAATATTAACTTCATCCGTATTCTCTACAGCAATAATTTTAATAATCTCAGGGAATTTTTGTTTTTCAACATCTTGATATTCTTTATAATCTACCTCTAGAAAACGTTTTTCTTGAGGCTGTGAAATCTGTAATGATGCTACTTTAAAATGATTTGGATGAAATAGCATAAACAACTCAAATAACTCTTGTTGCTTTCTTGGCTCAAGTACATAAACTTCGTCATTAATTGAAGCATTATATTTATCGTTATTTAAATTATAAATTGCTTCTCCTAAAAGGAGATTTTGAAGCTTAGAAAAATCTATTTCTGTTCCTAATAACTCACTAATTAAACGATAATCTCCATCAAAATACTGATTGTTTATTTTATCATAAAAACGTACTTTATCTGGAGTTGCCATTGCTCTTACTAATCCAAGGGGGGCACTAATCCATATTGTTTTATTTCTCTCTATTCTAAGTGTTACTGTTACTCCTTGAGATTTCTCTCCTTCTTGGTAATCTATCTTTACTCTAGATTGAAGTGTTTTAAAGTTTGCCTTAGTATTTTGATGTTCTTTTATAAGTTCTTTAGCAGAAATTTTACTATTAAGTTCTCCTGATGCAATTACAGTTTTAGTCGATTTACAGCTTGTAACTAGTAAAACGAGTATTAGAGTTCCTATTTTAAATAACTTTGTCATTGCTTAATTTGTAATTGCTCTGCCTTTTTAGCAAACGCTTTAGATTTAGTTATATTATTATCTTTTTTATAAGCAATACTTAGTTGTTTATAAAAATCGCTTTCCATTTTAATATTATCGATAACATAATCTATACCTTCTTCTAAAACAGTGATAGCATCTTTATGACGATTCAAATGGTTAAATGCTACACCATTTAACAAATATAATATAGGTTGAGATGGATAGGCTTCTATAGCTTCTTTAACTAAAGGTAATATTTCATTATACTTCCCTAAATCTATTTGAAGTAATGCAGTATTTCTAATAATTCCAAAATTGACATTATCTTTTTTAAGTGCTAATTCAAAATTTTCTAGTGCTTTAACTTTATCACCCTTTTGCAAATAAAATGTTCCTAATTCTGCATAAGATTTTCCTGTTTCATCATCAACATCATTTGCAGTAACTCTTAATAAATCGTTTTCATATTGAGGGTTCTTTTCTACAAATTTCACAAAATCATTTAGAATCTTTGCTTTAGTATCAGATTTAACTTTAGTACTTCTAAGTACTATCTTCATAGATTTAATTGCCTCAGTGGCTTTATTATCATCTAAATAAAATTTATACAAAGCAAGGTGTACTAAATGAGAGTTCGGTTTTTGTTTAAGCAAACGTGTAGCAGTTTCATAAGCTTTTTTCTTATTACCTTGTTCACTATATCTGTATATTAAATTTAGATAATTTGATTCGTTACTAGGGTTATTTCGGATACGTGTTTCTAAATTTAAAATACGATCATCATCATTACCCGTTGCGTTGTAAATTTCATTTCGCATAGCATCTCTAGATACTGATACACCTAATGCCTTATCAAGCTCATTTAGTAACTCTAAAGCCTCCTTATATTTTTCATTTCTAATATACAATGATGCCAAATCTTCTTTATAATCTGGATGAAACTTTACAAGTTGCTTAACAGTTTTAAGTGCATTATCATAATCGTTTAATTGATAATACACACCATATAACTCATCTAAATACCATTCGTTTTGTGGGTCTTTATTAATTGCTTTCTTCAATGATTTTTCAGCATCTCCAAAATTTTTAAGTGCGATGTAGTTTTTCGCTAATTGAAAATATACTACAGATTCTGAATCGTTTAACTCTATACATTTTAAAAGTGCTGTTATAGAGCGCTCATAATTTTCAATTCCATTTTGCTTTAATGCTTCAAAAAAATATTCTTGGTATTCGTCTGTAAAATCTCCTAAATCATCATCAGGAGTTTTTACAGGAAGTTTAGAAGGGTTGTTTTGCGCAAAATTAGCTTGTGGTATTAAGAGTAATCCAAAAACAACCAGTAGTATGTATCGTCTTATTTTCATAAATTATAGGCAACTCACTAAATTACTCTTTTTAAAAATAGCATGTATTTCTCTTAAACTATTTTTAACGTATTTTATTTTGTTCCTGTACTCCCAAAACCAGCCTCTCCTCTAAATGTTTCAGAAAGCTCATCAACTTCAATCCATTCGGCTCGCTCATGTTTAGCAATTATTAACTGTGCTATACGTTCTCCATTTTCAATTGTAAAGGTTTTATTAGATAAGTTTACAAGAATTACACCAATCTCTCCTCTATAATCGGCATCTATAGTTCCTGGCGAATTTAAAACAGTAATTCCTTTTTTAGCTGCCAAACCACTACGAGGCCTTACTTGTGCTTCAAAACCAATTGGTAATTCTATAAATAAACCAGTTTTTACAATAGTGCGTTCTAAAGGCTGTAATGTAATAGATTCATTAATATAAGCTCTTAAGTCCATTCCCGCTGAAGCTTCAGTTTCGTAATGAGGTAATTTGTGATTGGACTTGTTAATGATTTTTATGGTCATAATTAACTTCTAAGTATTTGCTTTAATTCTTTAATTTCAAAGCTGTAAATAATTCCCAAAAATACAATTAACATTGGTATACCTATAATGTAATCCCCTCTAAATTTATAAAAGGATATTATTGAAAACCCTATTGATAGTATAAGGTATAATCCTATTTTTTTAAGATTATATGGGATTGGGTAATACTTTTTGCCAAAATAATAGGATGCTATCATCATACATCCATACGCTGATAATGTTGCTATTGCTGACCCTCTATAGCTTATAATTGGAATAAGCCAAAAATTTAATGCCAATGTAATAATCGCGCCAAATACAGAAATATAAGCGCCAAATTTTGTGCGGTCTGTAATTTTATACCATACAGATAAATTGTGATAAATCCCTAAACAGAAATTAGCTATTAAAATAATTGGTACAACCCACATGGCTTCCCAATAAGCTTCACTTCTTATAATAATAGGCTTTAATACATCTACGAAAATGACAACAGCTAAAAGAATTACAGAGCCAAAAATGACAAAATATTCTAAAATACGAGCATAATTTTTTTGAGGATTTTCACTTTTCGAATGGCTAAAAAAATAAGGTTCTATTCCCAAACGATATGCTGTAGCAAACAATGTCATAAATAGTGCTAACTTATAACAGGCAGAATATACACCAATCTCATTTTTTGAAATATCCTTAGGTAATAAATAGTCTAATAATATACGGTCAAACGTTTCATTAATTGAAAATGCAACTCCCGCAATTAATACCGGAATGCCATAACGCATCATTTTTTTCCACAATAACTTGTCAAACTTTAATTGAATCTTTATATAAAATGGAAGCATTAATAATAATGTAATGCCACTAGCAATAAGATTTGCTATAAAAATGTAATTAATTTCAAAATTGGATTTGTAAATACTATTAAATATTGAATCGCCATTGGCCAAATGCTTTAACGCTAAAAGGAAAAATAAATTTAATCCTAAATTAATTACCACATTAGCAATTTTTATAATGGCATAACGCATAGGTTTTTCTACAGCACGTAACCACGCAAACGGAATAATAACCAATGCATCTAATAATAATATCCATATAACCAGATGAATATATTTGACATCGATATTAATAAAACTTGCAATTTGTTCTTGAAAAAATAATGCTAATGCAAAAAAGCTGAAAGAGCTTATAATCAAAGATATTGAAGCTGTTCCTATGACTTTGTTTTTGTCTTTTTCTTTATGAAAAAAACGAAAAAAAGCAGTTTCCATACCATAAGCTATAATCACATTAAAAATAACGAAGTATGTAAATACAAGTGTTACTTCACCATACGCCTCTGTTGAGGATAAAACCCCTTCTGTCGTATATAAAGGCACTAATAAAAAGCTGAGCATTCTAGGTAAGACCGTGGCTAAACCATAAATAAATGTTTGTTTAAATAACGTTTTAAGAGCGCTCAAATGACAGGTTTAGTCTATATACGTTAAAACCTTAATTAAAGATTTTTATTGATCTTTATTTCTCCTTGAGGTTTGGCACTAGGATATGCTTCTGTTTCTCTTTGGATAACATTATCAATTTTAAAATATTTAGTTTTATTACCGTCCTTATAGCTTACCACACATTGATTATCTTCTAAAGCAAAAGGAATTTTTTCTTCTTTAGATTTTGATGTTTTTATATTTGATTCCTGATTTAAAGAAATTTCTTTAGGCTGGTTAACATTGCTTTTAAAACGACCTATATATAATCCATCTTTAATCTCCAAATTAGCCATTTTACCTCTAAAGTAAACTTTTTCAAACTTTATAGATGTATCTGTTGTTGGAATAAAAATATTTGTTCCAGCTCCTCCTCCTTCAACACCAGCTACCCAATCTTGGCAATATACTTCCCCTAAATTAACTGGTGCTTGTGCTTGTAATTCTTTTACGCTTGAACATTGTGAAAAACTAGCCATAACTATTGCCATTAAAATATATTTTAAACCATTCTTTACTATCTTCATCGTATTTGTTTTTTGTTTATAAAGATAAATAAACAATAATTATTCCATAAAAAAAAGCCTTACTAAAAAGTAAGGCTTTATATAATCATTATTAAAACACATTTAGTTGTACAATTCCTTTAATACTAATAATTCCTTTAATATTTGCTTTCTAATAAAAAAACTTAAAATTATTAAGATTATTAGTCCTGAAATTTTAATGTAATTATAAAAACCTATTGAGAGTGCTTCTTTAAAAAAAGGCAATAATAATATAAAGCCTATTATATACATTAAGATTAATATAGGTGTTAAGATATAATGTATTTTGACTCGTTTTTTATAGTAATCAATCATTTTATGCCTAAACATCGTTGAATCTATAGTTATATCAAGTTGTTTTAGTAATTTAATACTAAATCGTTCTACACATATTCTTATTATTAAAGCACCTATCATTAACAATAAAGCTATACTCACTAAAGTATTATTATAAGCAGTAATGTAAAAAAAGAAAATGCATAATACGACTATCGTTGTTCCCAAAACAATATTGGTAATTCTTTGCTTATTTTTTACAAAAACTACTTTTTCAATAATTTGCTTAAGTCCATTTTTTGGAACTTCTATTTTTGGTTGACTATCCCATTGGGATTTTAAATCTTTAAAAGCTGTCATTTTTTAACGCATTTAGTTAATTGATTTTTTATTCTATGGATTCTCACTCTAATTGCTTCGTGACCAAGCCCCATAACCTCTGATATTTCTTTTTGAGGTACTCCTTCTAATTCTAATAAAATAATAGCTTTATTGTCTTTATTTAAACTATTAATGCATTCGTAAAGTTGTTTTAATTTTAAATATTTGTCTTCTGTTTGAGGAAATTCATCAATAGCTTTTAAATTATCTATTTTATTTGAAGTGTTTATCTCCTTCTCATTTCTAAGATAGATTAGACAAGTATTCACCGTAATTCTATAGATCCAAGTTGATACATTTGATTCTTCTCTAAATGAACTTAAATTTTTCCATACTTTAATAAAAACTTCTTGAGTTAGATCTTTAGCTAACATTATATCTCCATTACTATAACCAAGACATAAACGATTTACTTTATTATAATTATTCTTATATATTTTATCAAAATTGGATTCTAAATCTTCCATAAGATTATTCGAGTTCAGTTTTAATTATATTTAATAACCATTTTGGTTGATCATACATAATAAAATGAGCAGATGCTTTTGCATATTTAATAGTATATGCTTTTAAGTTCTTATATTGTTCTGTGTATGTTTTTTTAACAGTTTCTTCTCCATAAGGATGAGTGGCTGCTAAAATTGTAACAGGTATTTTTATTTTTGAAATGTCTGTTCTTAAATCTAACTTAAGTAAATCTGTATAACCATATACATAAGTTTCTCTATCTGATTTTAATATCCAATCTTTTATTTGCGCATGTTTTTCCTTATTTAAGGCCATTCCTTGAGACATTAATGTAGCCATTTTTTCAAAACCTTCAGCATCCATTTCTAATAATTGTTTATTATACGGATTATCATAAACCATATCTTCACTTTTAAAATTAGGAATCATTAATGCTCCAGCCGAAGGTAAAGCGTCTACTACAATAACTTTTTTAAATTCATTATTATTTATAGCGAGCCATAAACCTAAAGTTCCTCCCAGGCTATGGCCAATTAAAGTAGCATTTTCTAATTTTTTTTCAGAAATGTAGTTTATTATACTTTCTTTAATTTTTGGAAGCCATGGTTTTTTTATTGGTTTTACACCTCCAAATCCAGCAAAAGTAAAAATGTGGCATGTATTTGTTTTTGATAGTTCTTTTACTGCCTCGCTCCATACGTCTCCTGTACAAGTAAATCCTGGGAATAATAAAACAGGTTCCCCTTTACCAATAACTCTAACTTCAAATCCTTTTTCTTGTGCATTAAGTGTAATTATTGTATTGCTAAAAAGAATTATAAGTAATACAAGCGTTTTTTTAATTGTTTTCATTGTATCCATTTTAATTTGATTTTCCCTTTAGATACAAAATCAAAAAAATGTTACATTAGATTAACAAAAACAAAAAAGCCTTACTAAAAAGTAAGGCTTTATATTATTATGAGATTGCTATAATTAGCAAGAATTAATTATTTAAATAATTTGATTTCGTCTAATTGTTTAACGCTTCTGCACCACCAACAATCTCTAAAATTTCATTAGTAATTGCTGCTTGTCGTGCTTTATTATACGTTAATTTAAGTTGATCTCTTAATTCTGTTGCATTATCTGTTGCTTTATGCATTGCTGTCATACGTGCGCCATGTTCGCTAGCAAAAGAATCTCTAATAGCTTTATATAATTGTGTTTTTAATGACTTAGGAATTAATTGCTCAACAATTTCAACTTTTGATGGTTCAAAAATATAATCCAGATTTGTATTTGAAGCATCTTCAACAGGAACAATTGGTAAAAACTGTTCTGTCATTACAATTTGAGTTGCAGCATTTTTAAATTTGTTATAAACGATTTCGATTTTATCAAAATCTCCTTCAACAAATTTATCCATTAGCATTTGAGCAATTTCAGCAACATTTTCAAAAGTTAAATCATCAAATACTTCACTTTTATTTGCAATAATTTTATCGAATTTAGAAAACGCATCATTAGCCTTTTTACCTATCGCAATTACAGAAGTATTTTTTCCTGCATAGGCATCATTAATTAAAGTATTAGTTTGCTTAATGATGTTAGAATTAAATGCTCCACATAAACCTCTGTTAGAAGTAATTGCAACTATAAGCACATTATTCACTTCTCTCTGAGTAGAAAATTTACTTCCAGTATCTGCATCTAAAGTTGCACTTAGGCTTTGTAAAAGTTCTGTTAACTTATCTGCGTATGGACGCATTGCCGTAATAGCATCTTGTGCTTTCTTTAACTTTGCAGCAGATACCATTTTCATAGCACTGGTAATCTGCATTGTTGAAGATACTGATGATATTCTGTTACGTATTTCTTTTAAGTTTGCCATTCTTTTATTGTATTCGAATGTTATTCAAAAGACTCTTCGCCAAGATTTTCTTGGTGCCTACAACACAAAATATATTTTATGTTTTGGCAATGCTCAGAGTGACATTAATTTATAATTAAGCTCTATACTTTCCTGAAAGGTCATTACATACATTTAATAATGTATCTGTAACTTCATCAGTTAATTTACCTGCTTTTAAAGTATCTAAAACATCTCTGTGCTTAGCATTTAAGAATTCGATAAAATCTCTTTCAAATTCCTTTATTTTATCTACAGGAACATCTTTTAATAAATTTTTAGATCCAGCATAAATAATTGCAACTTGATCTTCTACAGTAAACGGGTCGTTTTGAGCTTGTTTTAAAATCTCAACATTACGCTTTCCTTTTTCAATTACATTTAAAGTAACTGCATCTAAATCAGAACCAAATTTCGCGAATGCTTCTAATTCACGGAATTGTGCTTGATCTAATTTTAAAGTACCAGATACTTTTTTCATTGATTTAATCTGTGCATTACCTCCAACACGAGATACAGAAATACCTACGTTAATAGCTGGACGTACACCAGAATTAAATAAATCTCCATCTAAGAAAATCTGTCCATCTGTAATAGAGATCACATTGGTTGGGATATATGCAGATACATCTCCTGCTTGTGTTTCAATAATTGGTAATGCTGTTAAAGATCCACCTCCTTTTACGATTGGCTTTAATGATTCTGGTAAATCATTCATCTCTTTAGCAATAGCGTCATTATTAATTACTTTTGCAGAACGTTCTAATAAACGAGAGTGTAAGTAAAATACATCTCCAGGGTATGCTTCACGTCCTGGTGGGCGACGTAATAATAAAGATACTTCACGATAAGCAACTGCTTGTTTTGATAAATCATCAAATACAATTAAAGCTGGTCTACCAGTATCTCTAAAATATTCTCCAATAGATGCTCCGGTCATCGGTGCATAAACTTGCATTGCAGCAGGGTCTGATGCATTTGCAGCTACTATTGTAGTATAAGCTAAAGCTCCTTTTTCTTCTAAAGTTTTAGCAATATTTGCTACTGTTGAAGCTTTTTGTCCAACAGCAACATATATACAGTATACAGGGTTTCCTGCATCGTAAAATTCTTTTTGATTTAAGATTGCATCTATACAAACTGTTGTTTTACCAGTTTGACGGTCACCAATTACCAATTCACGTTGCCCTCTACCTACAGGGATCATTGCATCGATAGATTTGATACCAGTTTGTAATGGTTCGGTTACTGGCTCACGATAAATAACTCCAGGAGCTTTACGCTCTAAAGGCATTTCGTAAGTTTCTCCAGAGATAGGACCCTTACCGTCAATAGGATTTCCTAAAGTATCAACTACACGACCAACAATACCTTCTCCTACTTTAATAGAAGCGATACGAGATGTACGTTTTACTGTAGAACCTTCTTTTACTCCTTTTGAACCTCCTAATAATACAATACCTACGTTATCTTCTTCAAGATTAAGTACAATACCTTCTAGTCCTCCTTCGAATTCTACTAATTCACCATATTGTGCATTAGCTAATCCATAAGCACGTACAATACCATCTCCTACAGTTAATACTGTTCCTACTTCGTCTAATGAAGCTGATGCTTCAAATCCTGCAAGTTGTTGTTTTAAGATTGCTGATATCTCAGCTGGTTTTACTTCTGCCATCTTATTTTTAATTTAATGTAAATTCTCTTTTAAGTTTGTTAAGTTTATTAGAAACACTAGCATCGTATTGCTGATCTCCAATCCTTAAAATGAAACCACCCAAAATGTTTTCATTTACTATATTTTTTAGCGTTACAGATTTACTTGAAAGCTCTTTTACTTTTCCTAACACTTTAATTTCTAAATCATCCGTCATCGGAATAGCTGTTGTTACTAACGCCACTTCTTTGCCATTCAATTCATCAAATAACACACTATATTTTGATGTAATATCCCCTAAAATATTTAGTCTTTTATTTGACACTAATACATCAAACAATCCAGTACTAATTGTATTTAAGTTAGGGAAAATAGACAATAATGCTGTTTTTTTTGTCTCTGATTTAATAACAGCACTATTAAGCATTTCGCTTACATCTGTATTCTCAGAGATAGTATTCGTGATTAACCTCATATCATTATTTACAGCATCTGCTGTATTTTGATCTGAAGCTAAACTTAATACCGCTTTTGCGTAACGTATTGCTGCTCTTGTTCCTGCCATTATAATTTAGTTTAATGTTGCTTCACCTAACATAGATTCAACCAATTTTACTTGTTTATCTTTGTTAGATAATTCTTCACGAACTACTTTTTCTGCAATTTCTATAGATAGGTTAGCTACTTGACCTTTTAATTCAGCAATAGCAGCTTTCTTTTCTGTTTGAATAGTCTCTTGTGCTTGAGTTATTAATTTACCTGCTGCTACTTTTGCTTCTTCTTTAGCATCCTCAATCATTTTATTTTTGATATCACGTGCTTCTTTAAGCATTGATTCACGTTCAGCACGAGCTTCCTTTAATAACTTTTGATTATCAGCTTGAAGGTTTTCCATTTCTAATTTTGCTGCTGCTGCTGCATCTAGCGCTCCTTGAATGTTCTCTTCGCGATCATTTAAAGCTTTTAGAATAGGTTTCCAAGCAAACTTAATCATTAAGCCAATAAGCAAAACAAAAAGAATTGTCTGCTTTACAAATAGATCCAGTGAAAAATTTTCTAATAATTGTTCCATGTATGTAAATCTTAATAAATATTTAATTTAATTATCATTTTCCTGCAACCAACCGTTACAGGAAAATGAAGTTTTAAGGATTACTTTCCTAAGAAAATAGCTGCAAATGCAAGCCCTTCCAAAAGTGCTGCAATAATAATCATCGCAGTTTGAATTTTGTTAGTTGCTTCCGGTTGACGAGCGATTCCTTCCATAGCACCTCTACCAATTTGACCTAAACCTATACCAGCACCGATTACTATTAAACCAGCACCAACTAGGTTAGGAACTAATGAAGTTGCTTCTTGAACAATTGCTAAAGACATAATATTAAATATATATAGTTAAAAAATAAAATTAAATATTAATGATGCTCTGGCTCTTCTACAGCCATACCAATAAACAGTGCTGATAGCATTGTAAAGATATATGCTTGAAGAAATGCTACAAGCACCTCAATAAGGGTAATAAAAAATGATAATAATAGTGATAATGCTGTTGATCCAAAAACAGTCATATCTTTTTGTAATGTAATTGCAATAGATATTAAACTCATTACAACAATATGACCTGCTGTTATGTTTGCAAATAAACGTACAGCTAATGAAAATGGTTTGATAATAAGTGTTCCTGCTAATTCTATAATAGCTAATACAGGTCTTAATATAACTGGCACGCCTGGCATCCATAATTGGTGACTCCAGAAATGTTTATTACTATTCGCGATGTAAACAACAAAGGTTAATATTGCTAATGCAGCTGTTACTGCTAATTGTCCTGTAACATTAAACCCAAATGGCATAAGACCCAATAAGTTTGAGATCCAAATAAAGAAAAATACAGTTAATAAGTATCCTGTGAATTTCCTGTATTTAGGGCCAATATTTGGTTTTGCTATTTCGTCTCTTACATATAATACTAAAGGTTCTAATACTCTACCAAAACCTTTCGGGACAGCATTCTTTTTATATTGACGTCCTAACTTAGAGAACCATAAAAGCATTAATAAGCCTATTAATAAGATTCCAAAAACACTTTTTGTAATTGATAAATCTATAGGAGTAGAAGCATTTGTAGGATGGTGTGCTTCATCAAAATTAACTCCTGTTGCCTCTGCATTAAGCTCGTATATTTTTCCGTGTAATCTCACAAAACGACTATTGCCCTTTTCAACAACATACTTACCTTCATCATCGTGATGGAAACTTGATGACATAAATGCACTCAAACCATTCTCTCCCCAAAGAATTACAGGGAGTGGAAAACCAATCTGATGTTCTTTTCCATTAGAAAAATATGAGAATAAATGAAAATCATGAGAATCTTTAACGTGATGAGGAATAAACTCATCTATCTCTGATTGAGTATTTACAGGATTTCCGTGACCATCTTGCACATCCTTTTTGTCTTCTTTAGCAAAAGCTGTAAATGATATAAAAAAAATAAGACTTAAAGTCGTAATTGTTTTTGATATTACCTTCATTCCTTTATAAATATATCGTCCAAATAACGATGTCTAAAATTCGGTGCAAATATATATATTATTTTTTGACTAAAAACACCTTATTCTGCATTTTTTAAAGGGGTTGAATAATTTAATAATTTACTAACAAAAAACACCTCCAAAACAAGCATTAGTATCATAGGAATCAATAAGTTAAGTGTCTCTTTTTTCATAAAAGAAGCTTCAATAAAAATATGCTTACTAAAAACGATACAAAAGAGTAAGATCTTAAGAGCTACACTTACCAAATATAAAAACCCCAATTGATCTTTAAATTTCTCTGTACGAGATAGTAATGAAAAGTTAGCGCATAATAATAATGAAAACCCACCAAAAAATATGTAAACGTATTTTAAAGAAATGGGAGATTCACTAGCTAATTGTGAAAGTGCTATTGTATGCAAATAATATCCTATGAGTGATAGTAATGCAAAACTTATGAAATATACGCCTAATTGTTTTATCATTTATTATTAAATTTATTTACACGATAAACAATCATAAACATTGCAGAGAAAACTGCCACAAGAGTTATTGTTTCTTCTAGAAAAGAAGTTCGAAGTTTTTTATCCATCCAAGAGCCTAGAATATTGCCTAAAAAAATAACTAACCCCATTTGTAGGCCAATACCAGAGAAAATTACCCAATTTTTAAGCTGTCCCTGTTCTTTCTTGGGGTTTTGATCCGCCATTATTAAGTTCTTTTACAGCGCCTTTCATATTACAGGTAGCATTAAATGTTGCTCCTGGCTCTACAGCCAATTTAGAAACTTCAACCTCACCTTCAAGAAAAGCAGATGCTTTTAAAGTTAATGTTCCTGATAGTTTTAATTTTCCTGAAAAACGTCCTTCAAAATCTGCGTTAGTTCCATCGATCGTCCCGTTTATAGAACCTGATTTACCAACAACTATTTTACCAGGGGTTTTTATACTTCCTTGTACATTTCCGTCTATTCTAAACCCACCCTGACTTGTAATATCTCCAACAATTACTGTATCTGGAGCTATTCTGTTTTGTTGTGTGGTCGTATCCATTGCATTTTTTCCTTTCTTATTATCTGAATACATTGTTTTTTAATTTTAATTACTATTTAATTTTAAATAATCTTCCAAATTTTTATGAATCTGAATAATCTCATAGTTTTTTGAAGATAGTTCAAAATATTCTTTATTAATTAACTCTTCAAATCCATCTATCTTTTCTTCTCTGTTCTCTTGATTTACTTTTAAGAAATCTGAAAAACCTGAAGCTCCTTGTATGCTATTAAAGCCATGAACAACTACAAAAATAGTATTATTATTATAAATGTCTTTTGAAGTTGTTAGCTCGAAATGTTTTACAGTACTTATTGCTTCATTTAATATTTTTATAAACTTATCTATCTCTTCTGAAGAAGTGTCTTTAAATTGATAAATTGCTTTAAAGTTTTTGGCTACATTATCTGGAAAAAACTCTTTATTTTCCATCGATGGAAAAACAGTTTTAAGCATATTCTCAGCACGCTTGCCTTCATCGCTATTAGGGTAATTAAGCGCTATAAAATTAACTGCTTCTTTATAAGTTTCAAATCCAAAGATTCTTGCCCTTGAAACTGCTTTTAAAAACTCAAACTTAGGAACTATAGCCTCTCCATCAAACAGGGATATAAATTTATCGCTTTGTGCTATTACTTCTTCATACTCTTGATTTTCAAACTGAGTATATAATTTTTTATAATTATTTTCAGGACTATTTTCATCTTCTCCTAAAGCACTATTTGGGTTTAATAAAATAGATGCGTATCTGGATTCTGGATGAGTGTTTATAATATCGTTTTTAGCAATCCTAGCTTCATCTTGTAAGTTTAAAAGTTCATAAACCTTATACAGATTATATTTTGCAGGAAGTATTAATCGTTCTTCTGGATTACTTTTCAATAAAAACTGCAATCTATTTTTTGCTAAATTATACTCTTTAAACTTCTCTTTGTAAATAAGCCCTAGTTGATAATAAGCAAAATTTCGATCTCTTGCAATACTATCAATTATTGTTTTTTTTGTGGGAATTCTAGAAATATAAAATTGCGGATCATAGCGTTCTTCATCACTAATATTAGCAATATCTATATTTAAATTAGGATCATTATTTAACACATTTCCAGAAGCATTAGAAAACCTCCAATTATCTTGTAATTGACGATCTCCCCATTTCTGAACAAAATCATTTTTGCCAAATGCTACTGTTGCTTGATTATAAAAATAAAACTCACCACTATTTGTGGAGCTATTTCCTTGAGGGTTTAATCCTAGATTATTTTTTGAATCTATTATACCTAAAGTTCCATTATTTCGATTTGCAATTTCTTCTTTTTCCTTTAACGCTTCAGCTTGCTCCCTTAAATTATTTGTATACGTAGTAAAATACGATAATTGTTCTGCCTTAGGGAGGTTTACAATTGTTAAAATGCTATCATTCCTTTGTGCGATATCTTCATAAAGAATAACATCGTCTAAATTATCTCTTTTCTTTTTAATAGCTCTATATACTTTACTATTCTCTTTTAGGTTTACCAAAGTGCTATCATAATATGCTCCTGCTGTTTTAAATTGAGTTCTGTCAAATATCATGTTACCAATAAATTCATAGTTTTTTGCAACTAATAATTTATCTGAAGAATTTGTACGCAATGATTTATTATAATAAATTTCTGCTAATGTATCTGATTCGTTGGTTTGGTGATAGCTTGCAATCTGATGATAAATTTTATCTAAAAAAGGCCTGTTCTCCCTATTCTCTTCAAGCTTTGTTAGATGCTCTAAAAACTCTAGTTTATTTCCATTTTCATAATCAAAGTTTTTAGCTTTTTCAAGATATGCTGTAATTAAATAAATTCTTGAGGTTTTTCTATTAAGCTCTATAACTTTATCAAACGCATAATTAGCACTGTCTTTTTTTCCTAAAGCATTATAAAGTTGACCTTGTATAAAACGGTATCGCCCTTTTTCAATATTGTTTTTAGTTACCGTAGCCGCAATATCTATTTGAATTAAAGCACTATCTATATGCTTTTGATTAAGATATGCTTGAGCTAAATTTGAAGTAGCATCAGCTAAATCTTGGGGTTTTAATTCTTCTTGATCTAATAATCGTTTTAAATTTTCGATTGCCAATTCGTTGTTATCTAATCTAATATTAGCTTTTTCTCTCCAAATTTTAGCAGTATTAATTTTATCGCTTGCTGGATATTTATAAAGAATTTGATTAAAAGCAGCTAATGCAGGGATGAAACGTTGATCAAAATATCTTGCTTTCCCTAAAAGTAGATATGCTTCGTCTATTTGAGGGTTTTTCTCTCTTCCATCAATCGTCATCGAATGTTTTTGAATCGCTTTTGTTGCTTTTTCTTCTGCGCGTTCAAAATTACTGTTTTGTGCTTCATTAGAAAGCACAATATCATCTGTAATTTCTAAGCGTTCGACAGGAAGGATTTCCCAAAAGTTATCTGAAAAATCGTTGGTAATACTTGCAATACCTTCATTAAAAGCATTCTGCCCATTATAAAGAGTATTAAATTCTGTAGTAACAGCGTGAAAATTACGACTTACAAAATTATCTTTCTTTCTAGAGCATCCCACTATTAAAAATGAGGAGAATAATGCTATATATATTACTTTTATAGATATCTTCAATATTGACATATTTGGTCTAATACATAACTATAAACCATAGTTAATATTATGCTAAAACGTAAAAATAAGCATCTTTTCGAATTTACCTATAAAATAATCCTGTTTTACAATACAACTTCGCCAGAAAAATGGCTTTCTAGATCTTTAAGTGTTTCTTCACTTGTTGCTAAATCTTTAATAATTTCTCCTTTTTCTAACACTACAATACGCTCACAAACATCTGTAACGTGCATTAAATCATGGCTAGATACTAAAACTGTTACGCCTTGCTTTTCAGCTAAGTTTTTAATAATCTGTTTTAATCTAATCTGAGTTGTTGGATCTAAATTAGCAAAAGGTTCATCCAAAATAATAACTTCTGGGTTGCCAATAAGTGCTGCAACTATTCCTGCTTTCTTCTGATTTCCTTTACTTAAATCTCTTAAATATTTCTTTTTACCAAGAATTTCATCGTGAAAGAAATCTTCAAATTGTGCTAACAAGGCATCTACATCTGCTTTATTTTGGCCTCTTAATTCACCAATAAAATAAAAATATTCTTCAGCCGTTAAATAGCCTATTAAAAAACTCTCGTCAATAAAAGATGATGTAAATGGTTTCCAATCTTCACTTTCATGGACTAAAATATCTTTATTTTTTATATGCCCAGACGTTGGTTGTATTAAATCTAAAAGTAAGCTAAAAAATGTCGTTTTTCCTGCGCCGTTATTTCCTACTAAGCCAAAACTCTGTCCTTTAGGAATTTCTAAATCTTCTATATTTAAAACTTGTACTTTTTTATATGCTTTCGAGAGATTACTAACTGTTATCATAATATATATTTGTAGTATTTGGTTGGGTTGATATTATTTTTTTTCTGCAAAAGCAGCAATTGTTTTATATTTTCCTTTTTGATAAATGGCTTCTATTTTATTTAAGAAAAAGTTTTTAAATACAATTCCCAAGACACCACTTAAAGCTAATGCAATTAGACCAGCATCAAAGTTTATTAATTTATAAGGGATATAAAAAAGCCCCATTGGAAGCAAGAATTTTGGTAATGCAATTAGCAATTGTGTTGGGTTAAATCCATTTGTATTGCTAAACGCTTTTGCTTTAGCATTTAACTCAATTGGCACTCTATTTAATGCACCTCCAAACAAGGTAATAAAAGTATTTAGTCCTATATTAAATAATGCTCCAGCTGCTATCATTAAATAAATATCCCATCCAAAATATAAATAAGGTAAACTAAGTATAAAAGATATTGATACAGCAACAACCATTAAATACCATTTAGATTCTAAATATTGCCTGTAAGGTATATTTTGACTCATTAACATTTTATAATATTCACTATCCCAAGATGGCACTAATTGCCCAAAGCTCATTAAAAAGCCTCCTGTAACAAACATAGATGCAAATGCTAGAAAAGCAGGCATTTCCCTATAAATTTCTTGAGTATAAAAAATCAAGCCATAGAATAAAAATAAGAAAGACATCATCATAACCTGTTTTGGCCTTGCATTTCTCCATATCATTTTTATATCATTTTTTAAAAACGGAGCTAAACTTCCAAAACGATTCATCCATGATAAATCTGTTGCGTTTACTTCTTTTACTTTTTTAGAAACACTTTCATCTAAATAAAATCCTTTTCTAATAAAATTAAAATTTACTCGATATAAAAACAACATCAAAAATATTGGAATAATTATTAAATAAGGTTGATTATATAATGCATTAAACGCAACTCCTATTGGCTCCGAAATTTTAAAAATTCCATAAAACTCTAATCCTATTAAAGCTATTAAAGTCGCTGTTATTGTATAAAATACAACGTTATTTTTATTAATTAAGAAATTAAGAAGGTTTGTTGATAGTGTTAAAAATACGATCGAAAAAAACCAAAAAATCACATTCAATGGTGAATAACCTTGAAATAATAATACCACACTAAAAGGAGTAAATATAAATAAGGGAATAAAATTAAAAAATGAGATTGCAGTTTTCCCTAATAGATAATGAATAACCGTATTTCGTTTTATAGGAATAATCATTAATGGTTTAATATTCATTACAGGCAATTGTTGCATAAAAAACCTAATAATCAAGTCTAACAAAAACCAGAAAATCAAAAAATTATTTACTATAACAATTGGGTCTGTATCTGGAAGCGCTTTTTTAATTAGGAAAAACATTCCAGCTCCTAAAAAAAGTGCTGCACCTCCAAAATATACAGCTGCTAGTACTAAAAGAATTTTAATGGCTATCCCTTTTTGAAAATATGAAGCTCTTAAAAATTGCTTCCATTCTAAACTAATAAATTGTTTAAACATATTGTGATTGGCTATATTGTTTTTAATTAGTGATTATTATATTAAAATTGTTACACTCTTTTTAAAAAAAGATATTCTGATTGCTCTTTTGCTAGTTTTTCTTGAAGGTTTGGACTTATTATTTTTACCGCTATAAATAACGCAATTAATAAAAAAGCTATTACTACAGAAAATATTAAAATATAAGGTGTAGTCCAACTATTATCAATAAAAGTAATTAGAATTTGTAATACAAGATTAAAAACATGAACAAGTCCTCCAAATCGAATCAAAATCGAATCCATTAACCATTTTTTTCCTGTTATCTGTTCACGCTTTTTCATTTTTCTATGTTCCAAATATGAATTGATTGATGGAACTGTAATTATTAATATAAGTAATGGAATAAATACGAACATTTTATTTTCAATATTATTAAACAACAAATAAATTATCCAGATTAAAAACCCTGTTAATACTAGTTTAGGTAATTTGAAAAATGAGATGAATTCTTTCCAAATTAATCTCCAATAATACTTATTTAATGCATTTGTTTTTTCACTAATCACATCCATAAAACCAAATACTCCAAATTTTTTAAAGGATTTATCTCTTGCTAGTTCAAAGCTTAAATCTGGTGTTTCTTCTAAAATAGATTCAATATCATTTGCTAAATGATCTACTAATTCTGTCTGTAAATCGTAATGCTCTACATAATGCTGTCTTGTAAAACCATAAAGATTCTCTATTTGTTGCTTAGTTAATTTCATCTAAGATGTTAATTTTTTATAAATAGTTTTGGTTTTTCGCATAGTGTGGATATGCACTTTTACACCCGCGTAAGTAAATAAGGTATTTATAATTGTCACAAAAAAGAGGATTGTTTTTTGAGTTGCCAAGGTAACTTGAAAAGCTCCCTCTGGTTGAGAAAATTGAACAACCATATTTAACATTAAAAAAGAAAAGAACACATAAAAACTACTGTACAGCAAGTTTCCTGACTTATATGCTTTCTTTAAAAAGATTAAGAAAAAATTCAATACATATATAACAGCTGGAGTAAAAAATAAAACCAAGCTTATTATCTTAAATATTGAAGTATTTAATCTTGCATAAACATACCAATAGAACAAAATTCCTAATACTGAAACTATAAGCGTATTTGTGTTTTTAAAAATATTTGCAAATTCTTTAAAATATTGTCGTCTCATGTTTTTATTAATCGCCTTTAACCTTAAAATTTGAATATCTTTTAAATAATCTCCTTCCCATCCAAGTTTTTCTATAGAAGAATCAAAAGCTGAATAAAAGTTTTTGTTAATTCCAAAGTTTTCTTCTATGTCAGAAGCAATATGATCAACCATTTCCATACGAATATCCCAATATTTTATTCCATTTTTAATGAAATAATCATCTATGAATTTTATTTCTTCTTGATTCAATTTCATTATTTTAAACCAAATTTAGGGTTAATAAATGTTTGCATTGTTTTAATATAATTCTCCAATTCGGTTAATTTATTTACTGTTTCTTCTGTTCCTTGTTCTGTAAGTTTATAGTATTTACGCAAGCGATTGTCCACTTTAGTAATTTCTACATCTAACATCCCATCAGCTTCTAATTTATGTAATGCTGGATATAGTGCTCCTTCAGTGATATTTAATTCACCTTG